>JAIQFT010000039.1 GCA_020073185.1 Terriglobia bacterium | reverse complement strand
CAAGAACTACCTGCGTAACGTCTACGACAAGATCGGCGTCTCCGACCGGCTGGAGCTGGCCTTGTTCACCATCCACCACCGCATCCTCGCCGAAGCCGCCGCTGCCACCGGACGCTAGCCCCGCGCTGCTACGATTTCGCGCTGGCTAACCGCGGATTCACCGAGGGAAAAACGCGAGTCATTGCAGGGAACGCGTTTACCCATCTCCCCGCCGCTTTTCACCGCAGATTCCACTGAATCCCCTAACTCATTGAAACCATGGGGCAAACGGATTGCCTCCTTCGGCGCCACTGTGGCCTCCTAAGTGCCCTAGCCACGGTGGATGCGTTGCTTCCCCCATCCGTCCAATCTCTCAGCGCTGGCTCAGCGCAGGAAGGCTTCCTAATGAAGAGGGTTCTTATCCTGATCACCGTGTTGGTATTGGCTCCCTTAGCATTTGCCGATACTTTCACGTTGACCAACTACACCATTACAGCCAACGTTTCCGACTCCTCCGGGCTGCCGATTAACACTCTAGGAGTCGCGGTACCGAAAACATTTTCCCTCAATCCGGGTGACTCCGTTACCTTCGACTTGTTCCAAATCTGGACCAACGAAAGCTCCCTCGATTCGAACGACTCGACCCCGAAGCCCATCGACGTGCACTTCACGTTTAATCCTCCAACCCCAGCCACTTCGGGTGACGTGACCGGTTACACCGAGGGTAACTCCAGTGGGCTTTTCGGTTGGTATCAGTCCGGACAAGTTACCTGGAACGGCCCGGTCGTAGTGACCTTTGGCAACGGCGGACAATACACGGTTTCGCTGTCGAACGAGACCTTCAATGATGGATGGGGACTAGACAGCGGACAGGGCAATGGTGCGACCGTGCAAGCCACGCTGACTTACAGTCTAGCCAACCCTGATCCTCCGCCTGCGCCCGCGCCTGCTCCCGAGCCCGCCAGCATGTTGCTGCTCGGTACCGGACTTACCGGACTGTTCGGTTTGATCCGCCGCCGCAAGTCGTAACCCTTGTCGTAATGCTTCGCAATACTGACAGACTGCGGACAACGCGATTGCCGTGTCCGCAGTCTGGTTTTCTTCCACGCCGCGCTCACAATGTTCAGTGGCAACTGGGGCTGTCCGCGAACTCACCGCTGATCAGCATCGCATTTAGAAAATTGGCGCATTCGGAGATTTTCGTTTGCCGCGGATCGTTCTGCGCTACGGCCGGATTAACCGCTGGCTCGGCATTCAGGGCATGGATGCTTGCCTGGGTATCGCTGTCCCACTCCCCCAGATAACTGAGCTCATTCTTGAGCAATTGCAGAGCTTTTTGATCCGACTCGGTTTTCGCCACTAACCCGGTTTGACGTAGGCTCCCCTCGGCCCGCACCCGGTGATCTTGTAGCCAGGGACCGAGCCACGTGCCAGCGGCAATACCAAACCTCATCGCGGATGCAATCGCGTTCTTCCACTCTCGCATCTCCGCCAATTGGGAGATACTTGCCATGGCGAACTCTCTCGACAATCCCGGCGCGGCACGCTCCGGCCTGGCGCCGGCTTCGGCGGCCGGTACTGTCAGGATGACTCGCCCGGGTGCGAAGCTCACCGTGGCGTTCATGATCTGCGCGAGCGTTTCGACATTCACATAGAAATGGCCGTCGATCTGCACGGCCGCTCCTTCGGCTGCGCGCCCGTTCACCACCAGCGTTTTCTTCTCGGGCGCGTTCTGCGCAAACGCAGCTCCGGTGAACATCGCAAATAGCGCAACAGCCGCAAGCGGGCGAAAACAAGAAAGTTCGTCCATAATTTCATCAACCAGTGGCGCCACATCCGCCCGTGCGCGTTCAGCCTAGGCTGTTGCCTTACCTTCGGCCACGTGATGCACGGTGGAGGTCTCGACGCCATAAATGTGGACCTCGGCCGTGGTGTGCGCCAAGTGCTCGATCATTTCGTTGATGCGCTTGAACTCCTGGCGCTGGAAGGCCTCGGCATCCTCTTTCGCCTTCCAGAAACTCATCGCCAGCACCTGATCGGCATCGTGGTCGGCGATCAGCACGATTTCATCGATGAATCCGGGGTGGGACTTCAGAATGCCGAGCACGTCTTTGTGCAACTTGTGGCAGAGTTCTTTTGCCTTGCCTGGCTTGGTTGTTACGTTGACCACGCGAGTAATCATAACGGGAGCTCCTTTATCGGCCACATCGTTGGGCCGCCGGCGGCCGCGCCTGAGCAAAACCGGCTTTCGCATCTCGATTTTCCGGCACCCCGCGAGACGCGCGTACGCACTGATACTACGCCCTTCTCTACCCACTCGCTGCCGGAAGCACGATGGTGAACGTCGTCCCCTTTCCCGGCTCGCTGTGGAAGGAAATGTTGCCGCCGTATGACAGCAGGATTTTCTGCGCGCCTGACAGTCCCAAACCCGTTCCGCGCGGCTTGGTGGTGAAATACGCGAAGAAGACTCTGCTCTGGTCCGTCGGCGGGATACCGATACCGTTGTCGGAAACTGTCGTCACCACTTGATTCTCGCGCGGGCCGCAGGTAATGGTGAGTTCGCCGCCCTGAGGCATCGCCTCGATGGCGTTGATGATGAGGTTGGTGAACACGCGCCGCAGGTCAGCGGCGTTGGCGCACACGTTGGGAACCGCCGCCAGCGATGTCGTTACCCTGACGTTCGCCTTTTGCCACAAAGGCCGCGCCAGTTCCACCGCCTCGGCGGCGATGGTGCTAACGTCGATCGGCCGCGATGCGCCTTCCCCGGTGCGCAGGTACTCGCGAATTCGCTGCACCATTTCAGCCCCGCGGCGAACCGCGTTATGGATCATGTCGAGCAGCGGCTTGCGCTCGCCGGCTGGGCTATCCATGCTGCTTTCCATCACCGCCGCGGCCTGCGCGATGGTGTCGAGGATGTTGTTGAAGTCGTGCGCCAGCGCGGCGGCCATCTCACCGATGGCGCGATGCCGCTCGATGTCGGCGATGCGCCGCTGCAATTGCGTCAGCTCGGTCACGTCGCGGGCGATCAGCAGCGCCGCGATTGGCCGTCCCTGCTCGTCGAGGATGGGATTGGCCGACACTAGCAGTTCGTTGACCACGCCGGTCTTCGAGTCGCGCAACGCGCGGCGGTCGTGCCGCACCATTTGCCCGCTGAGCACGCGCTGCACAATCGGCTCGTGCGTTTCCTCGTCCTCCCCTTCCACCAGCAGGCCCGTCTCCCCCGCTGCCACGCCGAGCAGTTCCTCGCGCGTTCTTCCCACCAAATGACAGGCGACGCTGTTGGCATCCACGATGCGGCCGTTGTGGTCCACGATCACGGCGGCTTCCGGGATGCTTTCCAGCAGAGTGGAGATTTCCACCTGGCGCTTGGGATCGATTGGACCCTGCTTGCCGCGCCGGTCTACCAGGTGAATATTGCCGGCCATGAGCACAGGGCCGCTCAATGTGGCGGCGGCTTGCGCCAACGTTCGAATCACTTCGGATATCCCCCAAGACCGGTACATCAGGCGGTTTCCATGCGACGCTCTTACCAGTGCTCCCCCGCGCCCAATCGGGAGAGTTGGGCCGGTGATAAGTTGGATGGCGCAAGTTGGTGCAAGGGATGCGCCGGAATCGAGAATCAGCCGCGAGAAGCAGCGCCGCTGGTCTTCAGCAGTTCGTTGACAATGGTGATCAGTTCTTGCGCATTGACCGGCTTTTCCAGGTACAGGTCGGCGAGCGGTTCGGCTGCCTGGAAGGCTTCCGCTACATACCCAGAAACCACCACCACGGGCGTGCTGGAGCGCGCCTTGGCTGCTTGGACAACGCCGCGTCCGTTGGCGTCGCCCAGTCGCCAGTCGGTGACCACTGCGTCGTAGCTGCTGCTCGCCAGCTTTTCGATGGCGTCCTGCGCGGAGGTGGAGGCAGTCACAACATGGCCTGCAGCTTCCAGGATTGCGCACTTCAGAGTCACGACATTGAGCTCGTCGTCAACGCAAAGAATTCGCCCCATACAGAGTCACTCTCGCGATCCGCACTCACTGCCGGACCGCCGCGACTTATTTTGGGCAGCCTTGTCAAGCTTGTCAAATGCCGCGTAGTGGGTTACGTCAGCTTTTCGCCGATCGACTTCGCCTGCGTGAACAAGTAGAGGTAATCGGGGCCGCCGGCTTTAGAGTCGGTCCCCGACATGTTGAATCCGCCAAACGGATGCGCCCCCACCATGGCTCCCGTGCACTTGCGATTCAGGTACAGGTTACCGACATGGAACTCGCGCTTAGCCCTTTCCAGCTTCTCCCGCGAGCCGGAATAGACGGCGCCGGTGAGTCCGAACTCGGTGTCGTTGGCGATTTCCAGCGCGTGATCGAAGTTGCGCGACTTCATCACCGCCAGAACCGGGCCGAAGATTTCCTCCTGTTCCAATTTCGACTTCGGCGCGATGTCGGCAATCACCGTGGGCTGGATAAAATAGCCTTCGCCGGCCTTGCTGTCGCGCCGGCCGCCGGTGATCAAGCGTCCGTCGCGCCGGCCGTGGTCGATGTAGTCGAGGATGGATTTCATCGATGCTTCATTGATGACCGCCCCCATGCCGGGATTCTGCGTCGCGTCGCCGACCGTGATCTTCTCCACCCGCGCCTTCAGCTTGTCGATGAAGCTGTCGTAGATCTTCTCGTCGAGGATGAGACGCGAGCAGGCGGAGCACTTCTGGCCCTGGAAGCCGAAAGCGGCAGCGGCGACGCCTTCGACGGCGGCGTCTATGTTGTTGGCGTCGGCGTCCACGATGATGGCGTCCTTGCCGCCCATTTCCAGCACCGTGCGCTTGATCCAGATCTGGCCGGCAGCGGTTTGTGCGGCCACGTGGTTGATGCGCAGCCCGACTTCGCGCGAGCCGGTGAAGGCGATGTAACGCGTCTTGGGATGCGCCACCAGCGCGTCGCCAAAGCTGGCGCCGGCGCCGGGGCAGTAGTTGACCACGCCCTCCGGCATTCCGGCCTCCAGCAGCGCTTCCATGAACTTCTGCGCGATGGCGGGCGAGTCGCTCGAGGGCTTCAGGATCACCGTGTTGCCGCAGACGATGGACGCCAGCGTCATGCCCCCCATGATGGCGCTGGGGAAATTCCACGGCGGAATCACCACCCCTACGCCGAGCGGAATGTACCATAGGTGGTCGCGCTCGCCGGGCAGTTGCACCGGCGGCTCGGCCTTGGCCAGACGCAGCGCCTCGCGCCCGTAGAACTCGCAGAAGTCGATCAGCTCGGCGACGTCGGCGTCGGCCTCGGCGTAATTCTTGCTCACCTCGAAGATCATCCACGCCGAAAACTCGTGCTTGCGCCGGCGGATGATGTCGCCGACCCGGAACAGCAGGTTGACGCGTTCCTCCACAGGCGTGCGGCTCCACTTCTCGAACGCCTTGAGCGCCGCCTTCATGGCCGGCTCCACTTCTTCCTTGCCCGCTTTCTGGAACAGGCCCACCAGTTCGGTCGGCTTGGCGGGATTGAGGGAGCGAATCTTGTCCTTGGTGGTGACGTTCTTGCTGCCGATGATCAGCGGATATTCGCGGCCGAGTTGGGCGCGCACTTTCTCGATGGCGGTGCGCATCGCCTGCACATTCTCTGATCTACTGAAGTCGGTAGCGGGCTCGTTGTGAAACGGCCCAACGGCGATGGCTTCGGGCGCCTGAACGGTGGCCATAAGTGCAAACCTCTTTGTAGAGTCCCTCCAAGAGCGGGACCGAATCCAAAACCTACCATTCTAACA
The DNA here is from genome assembly GCA_020073185.1 of Terriglobia bacterium. Lineage (NCBI taxonomy): Bacteria > Pseudomonadati > Acidobacteriota > Terriglobia > Terriglobia bacterium. The sequence continues at coordinate 37,020 of JAIQFT010000039.1, read as the reverse complement.
GCGGCGTGGGGCCGAATTGCGCCTCGGGAAGGAGAATTCGCACTCTGGCGCGCCTAACGGGCGACAACAGTGGGCACCCGCGATTTTGAACCGGCACGGCTGGTTTTGTCACCCGGTTGCCCATCACCTTATTTAGTGATCGTTATCACAGATCGTTCGTGCATCCGCCTATACTGTCCGAAGTAACCGAGGAACTACGTCATGCGCTATCCGACCGCCAGTGAGGAACAACTAAAGGCGCCGAAGTCGCAATTTCGCGTCGTCGGCGTGGACGTGAAGGACGTATCGGGCAACATTTTTCAGGTCGGTGTCTTCGAGACGCTCGCTGCCGCCCAAGGGGCTGCCAGGGAAAGGGCCGGCGTCGGCAACCCGGTATTCGTCTATGACGATGCGGGCGAGGTGCTGGTGCGCTTGGGGAGCTGGCACTAACGGTGCGGCGATAGCGCCGGAGCCCTTGCCGACTCGTTGAGGATCGATTAACCTTCCGTTGTAGTTGTACTTACCACCCAGCCGGGATGGCGGAACTGGCAGACGCAGCGGACTCAAAAAACTTTCCGGGCCATCGCGCAACCCGCCTAGAATCACTAAGCCCTTTTACTTCCCGCATTTTTAGCTGCTGATACCTGCCCGTAGTTGCTGGTACTTTGCGGAAGTCCGTGCACGAATCGTGCACGAAATCCGCCGGAGCGCGTTGCTGGGATTGGACCACCTCAGTCACCTTCCGCCCGGCAAGTGCGCGTGGGAATATCGGGCGAGAGGAATCATCATGTCGAATATTGTTCACCCGCCTCTGCCGGGCCGAAAGGCAGACCCCGACGTGCGCGAGGCGTTCGAAGCATTGGAACAAGCGGGGCGCGAGCTAGAGCTTGTTGGTCGACGTAAATCTGGGCGGGCGGCACTAAGGGACCATCCCGCCTGTCAGCGATTAAACGAGCTGCTCAGGTTGATACGCGAGTACCCCGAACTGACGTATGAGGCGCGAGTGGTTTATTACGGACGGCTCGACGCGACAAGAGAAGCAATCCGGCTTGCGGTGAACGATGCCCGCAGAACGGCACGGGCAGAAGCCAAGGCGACTGGTAGGGAAAAGAAAGCCATCCTCATGGCAGGGCGGTATGCGGCTACAACCGCAAGGTCTGCTGCTGAGCGGCACGCGGTCGAGCAAGCGCTGGCAATGGCACGGGCGGTAACAAAAGGCGAAGCTACCTAGAAGGGTAGCTCCTCGGTGGAAGGTTTGGATGGCGCTTCAGGCTCCGTGCCGGAGCCGCTGTCTTCTTGGAGTAGTTCCTTCTCCACTCTGCAAATCTGACCAACGCGAAACGTAGGAAGTCCGAACTCGTGGGCGACGGCGCGGATGTCTTGGACTTCGATATAGCGCTGACGGATGGCCTCTTTCTTCGCTTCCGACAACGGCCTTCGCTGTCGACCTGCGGGAACCCGACCGGGGAACAACTCGACTGCGATTTCCTCCAACCGGCGCAGACGCTTCATGAGCGTCCCTTTCTTCAGCCGGTGCGCGAGCGCGAAGGCCGGGATGGTCCAGTACCGCGTCCGCCTTGGGCTTATCTTCTGCGGACGGCTGAGTTCCTGTAGCCATCGACGTAGATGCTCCTCGGGAACCGCCCCGCCACCGCTAGCACATTGGCGCAGATACTCGTTGATGACCCGTTGGCTGCTGGCCGTGGGTACGTCATCCCCGTGATATTCGGGATTGCGCCTGTACCACCACAGGCTCGGCGGTGGGCCGTCGGTGCCATGAGGCATTCGCTCGAACTTAGGTTTGGAAACCCCTAGCCAGTTTCTGCTCACAAAATACAGGTTAACACGTTGTCTCGCTGAAGTCAACGTGTGAACCACATATAGCCCTGTTCGGCGCGGTCATGGGTGCAGATTCTTCGCTGGGCAAGGCTATATGTGGTTCACACCTTCTCGCCCGAAAGACCCGGAACACCCCGCAGGGAGTATGCGACCTGCCACCGGCATAAAGCAGTAAGCAATCCAAGTTTGAACGCTCTTCCTTACCGTGGCTGGTCGGAAGTTCCCGTGCCCCGCTGGTGCAAGCCAGCGGGGTGCCGGGAAGGAAAGCCGACATGGCCACGACCCCGCATTCCGAACCGCTCCTGATGGATATCAACGCTGCCGCTGCGTTCGTTGGTGTCGGCTCCGGCGTCATCAGGGGCTGGGCATCGGACGGACTTGCCTTCGTTCGCGCGGGTCGGGGCGGAAAAAAGATGTTCGCGCGTCGAGACATTGAACGATACGTCGAGCGACGGAAGGAAAGCGCCGGTGCCTAACTACGAAAGCATCCCGACGCAGTTGCGCGAGCCAGCGCTGTGGCTTCAGTACTACCCCTCCCCGAACCCTAAGCGCCCGGACAAGAAGCCCAGCAAGCATCCCGAGGTTAAATACGGGACGCCAGAGGAGCGCAAATCCAATCTGCGTTCGCTGGACTATTTGATTGCAAATCGGACGCTGCGGCCCGGCGGAGGATACCAGCGCTGGGCAGACCCATCTGAAAAACTCACTTACATCGACCTTGACCACTGCCGCAATCCGGAGACGGGCGCAATCACCGAGGAGGCGCAGGCAATCATCAACGTGCTCGATACGTTCACCGAAATCAGCGAGAGCGGCACGGGCCTCCATCTCGTCTGCCGCGCTGGGCTGGCCGCCGATTTCAAGCCTGATGGCACGCGCGTGGAAATCTGGGGTTCGGGGCAAATACCTAATCGCCTGCTGGCGATGACCGGAAATTTGTACGGTGGACAGGACGCCATCGAGGACCGGCAGCAGCAGTCCGAGAAGCTACTGCGGAGGGCGCAAGCCGGTGAGTTCGGCCCAGCGCCGCGCGTGGAGACGCCGGTGGTATGGCGGGACAGACTCCGTGCCCCATGCGACCTGCAGACGGGTGACGTTCGGATGCTGATTGACCGCATCCTGTCGGAGGGCAATACCATCGTCGGCGCAGCGCCATGCGTCGGTAAGACGTGGTTCTCGCTGTCGATTTCCAAGGCGCTGGTCACCGGCATGCCGTTCCTCGGCATGTTCAAGGTGCCCGAGCCGGTCAAGGTCTTGTACCTCATACCGGAGCAGGGCGACCGCTCGCTCCGAAGCCGAGTTCAGAAGCTAGGTATACCGATGGACGGCTCCGTATTCCGGTGCGCCACCATGCGCGATGGCCTGCTCACGTTAGGCGACCCAGCGCTGGTGGCTGCAGTCGAGGAGTGGCATCCGGTCGTTGTGCTAGACACTGCCATCCGTTTTGCGGGATTTAAGGACGAGAACTCCAGCGCCGAGAACTCCAGTGGATTGTTCGCAGGTATTTCCGAGCTGATGCGTCTGGGTGCGCTCGGGGTGATTTCCAATCACCACATCGCAAAACGATTTGCTCTAAATGACAAGGGAAAGCTGCCCCTCGCCGAGCTGGAGAACCTGCGCGGCACATCCGACCTCGGTGCAATGGCCGATACCGTCTGGATGCTGCAGCCGGACGACGGCGGAGGAGAGGAGGGCTGGCTGGAAGAGTCAAGGGACCTGACCCGCCTGTGGGTAACTAACGTCAAGCCCCGCGAGTTCGACCCGGCAGAACCGTTCCGCATCCAAGGCCGCCCGCACATCGACCAGCACGGGGATTTCGTCGTCCTGACGGACGAGGAGGCCCGGCCCGGTGAGCAGATAACCGATGTGGGCGAGCAGGCCGCGCGGCTGATTGCAGCGGACCCACGCATTACCAAGGCCGCGCTGACCAAGGCCCTCGGCGTCAGCAGGAGCCACTTCGCCGACCCGCCGGGCTGGCGGTATGTGCCTCCGCCCCGTGGGTGTAAGAGCGGCGGCCACTGGGAGCCGAAAGAGGAGCAGGAGCTGGGGATTTGACGTGTCCCGTTCTCATGTCCGGATTTCTCATGTCCCGGCGCACATCTTCTAGTGATGTGCGCACGGGGACATGAGGCCGGGACATGATGGGACATGAGCGGGACATGAGGATGGGACATGAGGAAAGAGAGTTCAGAAAATGGAAGCATCCGGCAGGAAAGAGATAGCAGGAAGAGGGACGACCCGGTGAGCACCACACGATACGTGGTCAATCCGTTGCGCGGGACGATGTGGCTTCCTCCGGGTATCGAGCCGGGGGAAATCGAATGGGCCGACGCGACCCCCGCCGGTATTGCCCAGCCTCGCGCACAGCAGCCCGCACGTGCGCCTGACAGGAAGCAGATGGCCCGGCAACGCAATGCGCCCCGGAGCTACCGGCGTCGCAGCAGGCGTACACATTCCGAACTGGCGCACACATCCGTAGGAAAGGACGGTAGATGAACGGCAAGACATACAAGGAGATGCTCAAGGAACGTATCGAGGCGCAGATGCGCTGGTCGTCGAGCCACCTGAGCAAACAGCAGCGCGAGGAAATGGTCGCCCGGTTGTTAGAGGACGCGCTGGCTCCGACGCCAGCAGCAGCGCCGCCCCAGCCTCACGAGCCTGACGTGCTGGCCGAGCAGGCGTGGGAGAAAGCAACGGAATGATGCTGCAAGCCACAAGACATCACAACGATGCGACCCCTCGCGGACCCGTATGGGTAGGTCAAAGTGATTCGGGAGGCTCGCAAAAATACCGCGCGCAAGTTTTTCCGTGCGAACTCCCAAAACTGGACTCGCGCGATTTGAAAGCATTTGCACCCGATTACGCCACGAATGAGGCGACCCAGCAGGCATTTGATTATGAATAGCAAACCTTTAGGGCACAGAACGAAGGCAGAACTGGCAGCGCAAAAGGCTAAGAATGCTCCGCCAGATGCCCCCGGTTTGCCTCCAAAACCGCCCGGCATGGACAGGCACTGGCGCAGGTGCTGGGATACGTGGGCGCAGAGCATCCTGAAAAGACGCCTGCTTTCTCGCGCAGATGGCGCGGCACTTTCTCACCTCGTGGACTTGGACCTTGCGGGCGATGAGGAAGGCAAGCGGAAACTCGTTCAAGAAACTTGGGGAAATCGTGAGCCGTTTCCAGAGGACGTAGAACCCGCCCCGGCGGACGCGCCCACCACGCCCACGCTGGAGGGCTTCCTTCAGGACGTGGCTGCTGTACGCGCCTCCTTTGCCCAGCGATTGCGCCCCGGCGTGACGCTGTGCTTCGACCATGATGGGCGGGAGTACCTTTGGCCGGAAAATGACCCGGCGTCTATCGCCCGGCGCTACGCGCAGGACGTCGTCGAGAAAAAGATTGTGGCGGGCGACTTGGTCATACGCGCCTGCGCGCGGTTTCTAACTGACCTCGAAGAGGTACACACGCGCGGCGTCTATTTCGACCCCGCCGAGGCTCGGCTGGTGATTCGATTCTGCGACCAGTTTGTGGGGCTGCATACGCTCCCGTGGCAGACGTGGCTGCTGTGCAACCTGATGGGCTTCAAGCGGGCGAACGGCTACCGCCGGTTCACAGAGTGCTGGTTGAGCACCGCCAAAAAGTCAGGCAAGACCACGCTGGCATCCGCCATCGCCCTGTGGGCACTTATTGCTGACCTCGAACGGCTGCCGGAATGCTACAGCGCCGCCACCCGCAAGGAGCAAGCGAAAATCTCGTATGTGGATGCGCGCCGAGCGGTCGCCGACAACCCGGAACTGCGCGAATGGTGTCAGCGATATGCCGACCGCATTAGCATTCGGGAAACCGACGGCACGTTCATGCCACTGGCCGCGAATGAAAAACTACTCGACGGCTTGAGGCCGTCTCTCATCCTCGCGGATGAAATCGCTTTCTGGGATTCGCGCGCCACATGGGACACGCTGGTCAAGGGCATCGTAAGCCGGGTACAGCCGCTCGTCGTCGCGCTCACCACGTGCGGGCCGACCAAGCAATGCTTCGCGTTTACGAAGTTCGACTTGGCCGAGAAAATCCTGCGGGGCATCTACCAAGACGACTCTACGCTGGCCGCCATCTACTCGATAGACAAGGATGATGACCCACTCGATGAGGCATGTTGGTTCAAGGCTAACCCGTCGCTCGGTACAACTCTGCTGGTCGAACACCTCCGCAAAACGCGCGATGAAGTTCTGCAGGACCCGAGCGGTCGAAACAGCTTCGTTCAGTACCACGCTAATCAGTGGCCCGAAGTCGGGTTCTCGCGACCGACCGCCATCACACCATCGGCTTGGGAAGCCTGCAGCGGTATGGACTTGATGCCCGATTGCAAGTCGCCGATGGAAGCGTATGAGAAGTTCCTGATGCTCAACCGAGACCTGCCCGCCTACGGTGGACTCGATGTGGGCATGACGTCCGACACCAGTTTCTTCGTGGCGCTGTGGCCGCGCGCCCGGTTTGCTGAAGGGCAAGCCCCGGTCGACAAGAAAGTGGTCATCGCGCAGTGCTTCATGCCGGAGTTAGGGCTGCTCGAAAAGGAGAAGGCGTGGCAGGTGCCCTTGAGCACTTGGGCACGCGACGGGTATATCTCCCTGTGCGCGGGTGACCTCCAAGATCCCAAGGAAATACGAAAGTTCATTCTGGATTTCGCCTCGCGGTTCCGCATCCACGAAATCGGGTTCGATACGTGGAACGCGCAGGTCATGTGCGCGGAAATCAACGAGTCGGGTTCGGCGGCCTGCGTGGCAGTCCCGCAGGTGCCCAAGGAGTTGACCGCGCCCTGCCGGGAAATATTGCAATGGGTTCACAGTAAGGAGTTGGTTCACTTCAACTCACCCGTTGCCGCGTGGCAGGCATGCAATGTGGTCTTGGCCGAGGACCCGAATCACGGCGGTACCAAGCCGGGCAAACTCGCGCCGCAGGAAAAGATTGACTTCTTTTCCGCGCTGGCCAACGCGGCACATCGGATGCTGGCGAACCCAGTGCAGGAGTCGGTCTACAGCAAGCGCGGAATCATTTTCATTTGAGGAGGCAACAATGTCACGCTCGATTCTCGATGGTATAAAGAACGCGATTCACGAAGTACTCACACCGGGTTACACGTCCCGCCAAGCCGAGGCGGAATACCTGCGCACTATGTACCGCGACAGCGGAAGTGTCGTGATACGACGCAATCAGTTTTACAGGTTGATGAACGAAACCGGGTCACTGGTCGGGTTTGAATGGAGTTGCGGATGCGGAACGTCGTATCCCTTGCTCGACGCAAATATGTATCTGCGTTCCCATACTTGCCCGGTGTGCAAGACCGAAATCAATCTGCTCAAGGCAGTCGGTGCGACGGACGTCCCGCCCGCAAAGTGGCCGGAACTATTCGCGCAGTTGCCCATGCGACCAAGGCTGGCCGGGAAACCGCAGAATCGGTTCGTGGATACATGGGCCGAGGACAAGAGCGGGGACGTGTCGTATGAACCGCACGACCTGAAGTTCACCTAATGCTGCGTTGCCCAACTGTGTGCGGAGAACCCGGCTGCAGCGCCACGAATGTGCGCGGGTCGCGGTACTGTATTGCGCATCAGGTCAGCAATACTGCTGCGGTTGCGCGGAAGCAGTTCGATGCGGACCGCGCCGACTCCGAAATCAGGAAGATGTATAACAGCACGCGATGGTTTGCATTTCGCGGGATGATGCTGGCGCGGCGGCCCATTTGCCAAAAAATGATTCGCGGCGTCCGTTGTACGAACCCCGCCCGCGTCATTCACCACTTGCTTTCTCCGAGGACGCACCCGCAGTTCTTTATAGACCCAGCCAGAGTCCTGGCGCTGTGCCCGACCTGCCACACCCCGGAGCAAGGGACCGAGCACTGGCGACCCGGAATCGATTACGTCGATATCCCGTTTGATGGGCCGATGTGCGTGTAGGTGCCCCGCAAAACACGAACTGTGGCTGAAACAGAGTCGTAACACCGGACAAGCCCATAGTGAAGACACACAAATCTTAGGACCCGCGCTCGCGGGCTGGAGGAAGTATGGATATCACCGTCACAAACAAGGATGGCCGTAAGCGCAACCTATTCCATGTGGATGCCGATGCGCTGGTATTGGCACTCATCGAAATCTTTCCCGAGAACTTCGCTCGATACGAGCGCCCGCCGAAGCCGGAACCCGTGCCCCAGTGGCGCCTCCACAGCAATCAATATGGGGAAACCATGGGACTCGCCATTGAACTGGGTTCCGAGACCATCGTGGTAGGAGGCGACCCGAAGGGCCTCGTAGACCGCTGTCAGCGTGCGTTGGCAGGCCGCAAGGCCCCGCTGCCCAGCGACGACTTGGTCGCCGTGTACGCGACAACGGCAAATGCATCAGCGCTCACTCCCGTGCCGAGATATGACGGGAGCGGAAGATGAGTCCCGAAGAGAGACAAGAAATCGACCGGCTCGTCGCGGAGGACCTCCCGAAGGCCGAACACGACTACAAAGACTTGGTACGGGTGAGAGAACAGAACGCCCGTGTCGCCGAAATGAGGAAGCAGTATGGCAACGATTGAAAAACGCAGTTGTGAACTCCGCGCCGCACAGGGCGAGGAAGGCGTCTTGGTAGGTCGTGCGGTTTCCTACAACCGCGTCTCGACCAACAGCGTGTCTCCCGGTGTAAGGGAGCGCATCATGCCGGGCGCATTTGCTGCGTCATTGGCAGGCGGCGCGGATGTGCGTGCCACATTTCAACACGACCCCGCCAAGACGCTGGGCCGCACGAGCGCGGGTACGCTCAAACTCACCGACGGACCCGACGGCCTCGACGTCCGCATTACTCTCGATAAGGGGAACAGCGACCACATGAATCTGTGGCGGTCGGTCGCGAGGCGTGACTACTCAGAAATGTCCTTCGCGTTCGGTTGCGAGAACGAGTCCTACGATGAGGGCACAGACGAGCAAGGCCATGCCTGTCAGATTCGCACCGTCCGGAAAGCCAAACTTATTGACGTGGCGGTCGTCGCTAATCCGTTTTATACCGCCGACATGACCTCCGTCTCCGCCCGCAGCGCAGGCGCGGCTCCCACGGGCCGCGAAGCGCTGGACGCCATAGTTGAGGAGCACCGACGCGCCGCTGCCTTGGCCGCCGGTGCGCCTGCGGTCCCTACCGAAAGTCGCAACCCGCACCTCCGAAATCCGCACCTCAGGTACGCCGAGAACCCGACCGTGGCTGTAGTAGAGAACACGGACGAATACCGCCGCGCGAAGGCCACCCGTCTGGGCGAACAAATAAATCGAGCCGCACCGGAAACGCTGCGCGAGCGGGCCGAGAGGCTTGGGCGCGAAATAAGTCAAGAGACGGACGCGTGGTACTCAATGAGATGGGATGCCAAGGAGGATGCGCTCGATGAGTTGGATGATTTGCTTGCGGAGGAATACAGCGAGGGTCGTTTCCGCGCAATCGATGTCGCGCCCATCACCGACGCGCCCGGCTCCACCGGCATCGCTCGTTCCAGCCAAGGCGATGAGCCCGCGCTGTTGCGTGGCAGCGTAGTCTATCGCAGTTTGAACAGCGAAAAAGAAGACTTCGGTATGGATGACTGGATTGAAGAAGAGCCGGACGACGATGAGCAGGAGCGGTCAGCCAAGCGCGGCCCGACCAAGCGTAGTCTGCGCCTGTGCGGGAACATGCGTCTGTGCTCGCCTTCGGTTACCAAGTGGCAGGCGAGCGAGCGTGCTCTGCACGCCGCCGCAGAATGGACCTTGCGGCAACAGCATCTCGAAAGTGAACTGCGTATGGCCGTGGCTGCAGGGAATCACAGCGCGATAGCCCGCATCAACCGGCTGCGCGTCGGGAAATAAAGGAGAGCACCATGAGCAATCTGGAAACGAACGGCGTTGGCAGCCCAGCGATTTTTCAGCCACTTCCGAAACCGATGTCACCCGAGGACGCGGAGAAGTATCGCGCCGCCGGAGAGAATAAACGTGAGGAGCAGGCCAAGCAGTACGGCCTCGTGGGCGGCGACCGATGGGACCAATCGGCATCAATGGCTGCGCACTTGGCCTACACCTGCGGCATTCCACTGGCCGGGGCGCAGCGTCTCATCGCAATCCTCGCCGGTCTTGAAAGGCGCCTGGAGGCACTGGAGTCGCACATTGACTGTGGCGAGGTGAAGTAACTTTGGCAATCGGCACAATCACGAAGCGTGGCAAGCGACCGCTGTCGGTTGTCATCAACAGCGCGATGGAGGCTGACGACGCCAGAGAAGCAAGACGGGCTGCGCGACTCGCCCGACAGGAAGAGCAATCGGAGGTGCGCACGTCACAAGTTCCTAAGACCGCCGATGAGGCCGGGTGAAAGTCCCGCCGGTCGGCATACCTGCGCAAGCAGGCCCGCCTCAAGCGTCTATGCGGGCACGTGACCATCGGTAGGCGAGGGCACTTCTCCCTTTCAGGCGATGGCCATCGGCGCGAATTACTCTCCGCGCCATGCGCGGCTTGTCCCCGCGCTACAGGGGCAGTCGGCGCAGGCATACGACGGCTGCCCTCTTCCTTTCGGTCCGCAGCCCCGGCCCGCTGGGCCACTAACTTTGTCCCCGAGACAGCGCCGAGGAATTCTGATGCCTACCATTCAGATTTGCCCACCCGCTCACGACACCAATCTAGAATGGCCGCAAGCGCCACACCGTCCAAAGTATCCAGTTGCTGTGGATTACGAGGCCGGGGAGCAGGTCGGCAACGGAATCGACTTTTCAATCCTCAAATTCATGCAGACCAGCCGTGGACGTGACCAGACCGCTGGTCGTCGACTCGCTACGCCACGATGGGCATTCCCCGGTGCGGACCAGCGCACGCTGCTCGCTCGATTCATGGAGTACCGCGCCGGTTTTAGATATCCCCAGCGCGGTACCGAGAAAGAACGATTGGAACGCGCCCGGCGGCAACTGCTTGCAAGTCGCTCTCGATTGGAGCGGACCCTCGACCGGCTGTTGGCCGCATTGCATGCTGGCCCGCCATACCACGCCTGTAGTCACGGGCGTGGTCAGAGGCGAACCGGGCGATTCATCTCTAAGCGCCGCCTCGAAGCGGAAATCCAGAATGTGGACGCTCAACTGTGCATTGAGAATGTCGCGGGGACCATCGCGCGAGTGATTTTCCTGTATTACGGCTGCGGTTTCGATTCGGTAGGCGTGGGTATTGCGGTAGGCATACGACCGCCTGCGGTGCGACAGGTTTTGCATAAACTTCATGTGCTTTGGCGTCGCATGGAGGCCGAGGCCCGGTGACTCCAGCCGGGAGCCATTAGCCCCGCTCACACCGACTGTGCGTAAGATTTTGGGAAGATAAAGGCCCTGCCGAGCGGCAGGGACGAACTGCTGGCAACATTGGTCTGAAGTTTACTTTGCTTCCTTTGAAGGGCTGCCCGCCGCAGACAAGTTGAAGTCTTCCGCTGGTTTGTTCTCCGCTTGGCGCTCGCGCCACGCCTTCTTCGTGGCATCCGTGATGTCCGCTACTGTACCAGTGGCACAGGTATGGTCGGTGACCACGTCCACCAAACGCGGGCTTACGTCCTTCAGGTCAGCGTTCACAAAGTCGTCGTCCATGAACAGCGCCAGACTGCGCGTTGCGCCGCCGAAACCATTGGTCCCGCGATACCAGATGCAGACCGTGAGGAACTGCCCGTGGTGGCGCGGCAATGAAGGCAGGTCGCGCAGGAGAGCCTGTCCCTGCCCCGACGTGGCCACCTTCACGCTATCGAGAACCAAACTGTTCGGGTCTTTCGCGTGGTCCATCAGTATCTGCAGGTCCCTTACCGCCTGCTTCGCCGGGTCTGGAGTCTGCGCGTGCGCCATCGCCGCCAACATCAGTATTCCAAATACTACCGCTGCGCGTTGTTTGCTTGTCGTCATTTGGTGGCTCCTCATTACAGCCACAGGATACCTCGGTTATTATGACCTCAACCCGGCTCGCCTGCGCTCCGCCGTGAAACCGAAATTTTCTCGCGGTCATCCGTCTATGTCACGGGTACTAAAGTCATGGGTGCCGAAATCGTCAGCAGGGGTAGTTTATTAGTGCGGCGTTGAGGTCAGAATGTGAACTAACATTCCGAGCGGGGCGTGAACCGCGTGAGCGATTCTCAGCTTGGTTGTCTTGGAGTCCCATAAGGACGGAACGAAAAGGGAACCCTGGTAAGCAGCCCGCCGGGGAATAGCCCGACGGAACCTACCGGAATGGCGGAACGCAAAATGAAACTCAGATTGATTCTTTTTCTGGCGATGGCGGTTTCGGCGGAGCTGTGGCTTTGCTCGGGGTGTACAGAACGGAAGTCCGGCGGGGGAAAGCCCACGCAAACCAACGTAGTAGTGCAAGCGAAGCTAAGCGACAATTACGCAACTTCCGCTCTTCTTGCACTGAAGGCAATACAGAGAGACCCCTATGTGCCAGCCAAGGGCTCGCACCTCGTCGGGCGTTTAACTCAAGAAAAGATAGATGCCGCCGACGTAGCGGCCATCTCAAACGAAGAAAGAAAGCTCACGACTGCGCTCCAGTCCGCGTATGGCGCGCGATTGAATTTGAATCGGCGCAAAGAGGAATGGGCGAGAAGAAACCATTGGTTTGTGGAGGTTGATGCAACTCAGTACACACAAAAACAGTGGAACGCACTTGTTGAGGCTAACTACAAATTGAATCTCGCAGAGGCTCCCCAGATGGAGGCACTCGGCGGACGGCTTGATGCGTGCTTTTCGAACTTTGACGCGGCAATACGCGCGCGGTCAGCAGATGTGCCCGCGTCGTGCGCGGAGCTGATGCACTAGGTTAACCCGACGTAAAAGTTGCACGGGACTCGGCAGGGCAGGTAACCAAATACCTTCAGTCGAACATCGTATTCACCTTCTCACGCACGGCTTGGCTACCAGCGGGTCAGGTACGAACGTCACTTTGTGGACGGCAGGGCGCGGGTGGGAGTATCGAGGTAGGAGGCGTGATGAGCAACAAGAGGGAAATTGGTTCATGGGTGCAATCAATTGAGCTGTTGCGCGACAAGGACGAGGCAGATGCGTTGGTAGCAGCGATGGTGCGCGAGGGCTTCCCGGTGACTTGGGCGTTCACCGAGAAGCAAAATCCGGCGATTTGTCTGCAGTACGGTCACGTGGCTTCCTCCGAATGGCAGGCTCAGATGGGCGAGTTCGCGAAGAAATGGCTGTCGGAACGACGGCACCGAGCTCAGCTTGACGCTGAGGAGCTTGAAGCCCACAAGAAGCGCAGCAACGAGATACACGAGTTCTTCGACCCGACGAAGTAACGCTCGAACCTAGTCGAACATCTGATTGACCTTCTCACGTGCCGCCCGGCGCGCGCAGTGAGAGTATCGGTCACGGAGGGAGAGAATGTCCAATAGCTTGCGTGTCGAAATAGACAAGGCTCACTTCGATGAGCTGAAGACGAAGGAGTCCTTTTGGCAATTGGTGGCCTTATCACGAGCAGTGAACGCCTTGCGCTTTGTGCACACGGCGCTGCTCGGACACAACGTGGATGATGCCTTCCCTTGGGCGAAACGCACAAGGTTCAACTCATTTTTCTTCAACTGTGCGTTGCTCTACGAAGCACTACTGCTCGTCGAACGTCTGTCGAAACACTATCGGGATGTCCCCGAATTTGCAGAGCTTCGCGAAATCCTTAAGGACCGCACTGCCACGGAATTGCGGGACTCAAGCCTCGCCTCTGTCCGGAACCGACTAACGTTTCACTTTGACGAGAGTGAAATCGGCGCGCAACTTGCCCAGACGACAGACATGGTGCGTACTTTTGCTTCAGGACAGGGCAACACGAATGCTGACGTGTACTACGAACTTGCTGACTCATGTACCTTGGGAGCGTTCCTGGGGTCTTCGCTAGATGAACCGGGAGCGGTCAATAAACTTCGCGAAAGAGGCACCGAGGTCACTGATTTAGCACTTCGTTTCATGGACTCAGCCGAGAAATTCATCGTAGCCGTGCTCAAGACCGACGGATGGGAAGGTATTGGCGGCGGACGCACCCGTTAGTTGAACATCGCGTTCACTTTCTCACGCGCCGCCTGACTGCGGGCGGGACCGTGCAGTGACCCCGCTGGTTCACGGGTACGGAAGTCACTTGTGGCCGGGCCGTGCACGATGGGAATATCGGCGCGGAGGGCAATCATTCATGGCGAAGCGCATTCCTCTCCGCATCGCGGTATCGTTGACGGCTCCTGAAGTGAAGAAGCTCAGAGCATTCTCGATGCCGATGACGCCAACCGTAATAGCAGGCGGATTGTGTACGAGCTGGCTGCGCACGTTCCTAGCCAAGCGCAAGATGAACGGGCGGCCCAAGGAGCGTGTGTGATGGCAGGCGAATACTTGGGCGACATCGAAATCACCGTCTCACGAACGTCAACCGGGCGGTCAACCGTATCAGCGACGTGCCGCTCGGGAGCTACATGGTCGAAGTTGTCTTCGAGCCGTTTGTGGAGCTGCGCCTGCGGGCACTTCGCTCCCCGGCGGAGCAACTGGCAGCGGAGGCAAAGCAGCAAGTGGGTCCGCCACCCAAGCCACCGAAGTGGTGAACGGTCGCGCGACGTTGCCTAGTCACGAGAACCAACGGTAAGCTCCCGCTATGGCGCGGCTCTACGGTACCGGCAGCCTTTGGCTGCGGAAAACGAAGAAGCATCCGAAGGGCGAATACTGGCTCCGGTTCCGCGACGCCGCCGGTCGGCAGCGGACTGAGAACAGCCGTTTTTGCATTTGTCACGATGGCCGCCCCGAGGCGAAGGCCGGGAAGTTGCTCGCGCGGCGCATAGGGGATGTGCAGTCCGGCACCCTCCCCAGCCCGAGGGCCGCGAAGGCTCTAGTAGAGGATTTGGCGCAGGCGCTCCTTAAGGCGCGACGCGTAGCCCTTCTCCAGAAAATCCCCGAGAATCTACCGGCCCCTACTCGCGCGTGGCGTGAGCGGGCGGCGAAGAAGCTGATTGCAGATGCCGAGCGCCGGTGGTCCGTCAACCTGAAAGCGACCTTCGGGGACCGCAAAGCGGCGTTGGTCACCACGGAAGACCTGAACGACTACGTCGTGGCTCGCCACAAAGCTGAGGCGCGGAACGCAACGATAAACCGGGAGATGGCGTTCCTACGTCGTGCGTTCAAGATGGGACACGATGCACGCCCTCGACTGGTGACGGAGGTCCCGGCATTTCCCGCACGTCTACCTGAATCGCCTCGCACCGGATTCATCGAGGACGCAGCCTTCGACAAGTTGCAGGCGGCGATTGCGGAGCCGGGATTGCGTGCGATGGTCGTCACCGCGTACCGGCTTGGCTTCCGGATGTCGGAACTCAAGAACCTCCTCGTGATGCAGGTCGCGGATGGATGGATTGTGCTTTTCGCGGGCGCGACCAAGAACAGCCGGTCGAGAAAAGTACCAATGCCGCCGGACGTGCGCACCGCCGTGGAGGCGTGCTGCAACGGGAAGCAGCCGGAAGCGCCCGTCTTCACATGGCCGAATGGAAAGCCTATACTGGATTTCCGCGCTTCATGGTCGAAGGCATGCAAGGCTGCTGGCGTGCCGGGCTTGAGCTTCCATGATTTGCGGAGGTCGGCAGTGCGGAACATGCGCCGGAAGGGCCTAACAGCGGCGGTTGCGATGCGGGTGACCGGGCACTTGACGCGGACGGTCTTCGACCAGTACGACGTGACCGCTGACCAAGACCTTCTCCGCGCGGTAGAAAAGTTGTGAACGAATCGTGCACAAACAGCAGAACCGGCTTGGTGCTCCCAGCGCAAGCCACTGATAACACGTAACGCCGGGATGGCGGAACTGGCAGACGCAGCGGACTCAAAATCCGCCGAAGCGAAAGCTTCTTGGGGGTTCAACTCCCCCTCCCGGCACCAGTCGCGTACTTCCCTTGCATCGTTCGTCCCTGAGAGGTCGGGTCACGCTGATCCGTGATTGCTATCACTGGATCGCGAGTGCGTGTCGGCGAGAATGCTCACCGCGCCCGTGCGAGGTCTCGATGCGAGCTGCTGGGTTTGAACGCTTCGCAGTCGACGGTGCTCACGTCTACGTTTCCATCTGTCGTGCCTGCCTGCAGTTCGTTGCGGCCGCGCCGGATCCAGCGTTGCGTGCCATCGCAGAAGACCTCCATGCCTGCTTGCGTGCGCCGAGGACGAGGGGTGCGATGGTCAGCGGGATTACGCTCGCAAGCAAAATTGACCGTCGCCTGGCGCGGAATCTCAGAGGGGCTGGTCGGCGCTGACGCTCGTAGAACGCCCGTCGCACGGATCGCTCACCGATGCACGCGGATGAAACACCGCGAGGATTGGTCCGCCAGAATCCGTGGGAACCCCCGGTTCGGCTTGTTACTGTGGTGGTTACTTTCGGGTTACGGAAGTGATATTTACATCGGCGGGCCTTAGGTCATAATTCAGGCTGTTGTTGAGGCAGTTCTGGGGGAGGGCTGCCCGGCGTCCCGGTGATGAGCCGGGACGCTGTTTTTCAGAGAGGCTGTAGGCGTCGGGATCTAATCACGGCAGAGCGCAACGCTGTCCGCACGTCCGTTTTCCCCAATCCGCAGGGCAATCCACAGCAACATCTCTCAACCATCGGCCCGACGCCTGTCCAGGCACCAGGCGCATGGCGGTCCGCGCGACCTGCACGCTACCGGCGTTGCTACTTCCCACGTTCTCGTGCATCCAATCAGGTGTTAGGATAGTTCGCCGCTTGGTACGCCCGGGAAGCGCCCCGGGGACGGGAGGTTTACGCATTCATGGCGGGAGGATTGATGGCAAGCAATGCAATTATTGAAGTGACGGACGCGAATTTCGATCAGGCGGTACTGAAGGCGGAGCAACCGGTCATTGTGGATTTCTGGGCTGCGTGGTGCCAGCCCTGCCGCGCCCTGGCGCCCATCGTGGACGAGGTCGCCACTGCCTACCACGGCAAGGTAACGGTCGGGAAAATGGACGTGGACAAAAACGCGGCCACGCCGCAGCGCTACGGCATCCGCGGCATTCCCACGCTGCTGATCTTCAAGGGCGGCCAGGTGAAGGAACAGATCGTCGGCTTCGTGGAGAAAGAGAAGATCGAAAAGGCGCTGGAACGCCACATCACGGGATAAGGCTCCATGTGTCAGGCTTCAGGCAAAGCAGCCCGGTTTTGACCGGGCTTTCTTGCGTCCAAGAATTTGTTAAGTCCGAGTGGGATACGGGCGGACCAGATGTCTTGCCTGAAGCCAGAAGCCCGGAGCCAGAAGCCTGAAGCCAGAAGCCCGGAGCCTATTTATCCGACCACACCGCGAGCAGGTTGCCGTTGGGATCGCTGAAGTGGAAGCGGCGGCCGCCGGGAAATTCGAAAGTCGGCTTGGTGATTTTGCCACCGGCGGCGATGACCTTGGCGTAGGTGAGCGAGAGATCGTCGGCGTAGATGACGATCAGCGGGCCGCCCTTGACCACGGGCGAGCCTTTGGCGAAGCCGCCACTCATGCGGCCGTCGTGAAAGCTGGTGTAGTCCTCGCCATAGTCTTCAAATGTCCAGCCGAAGACTTTGGAGTAGAAAGTCTTGGTCGCGGGGATGTCAGAGGCCGGAAATTCGACGTAATCCAGGCGGTGGTTGTTCTCGCTCATGGCAGAAATCTCGGTCACACTTTATACCTTACGTGGTCAAGCGGCGGGAAGAACCGCGACCATGGTCAGCGCTCAATACTTGCGCAGTACGCCAATCACCCGGCCCTGCAAGCGCACGGCGGCAGCCGACACCATGATGGGCGGCATGGCGGCATTGGAAGGTTGCAGGCGGATGCGGTCGCCTTCCTTGTAGAAACGCTTCAGCGTAGTTTCCGAGCCGTCCACCAGGGCGACAACGATCTCGCCATTGCGCGCCGTCTGCGCCTTTTCCACCAGCACGTAGTCGCCGTCGAGGATGGCTTCGTCCTGCATGGAATCGCCGCGCACCTGCAGCACAAAAACGTCCTTGGACCCGGTGAAGTCGTGCAGCGAAATTGACTCCGGGTTTTCCATCGCTTCTATCGGTTGTCCGGCGGCGATGCGCCCCAGCAGCGGCAGCGAGAGTGGCGCCGCCATGGCCTGCTTCATGCGCCCGCGCGGAGGCAGCACGTCGATCGAGCGGCTGCGGTTGTAGTCGCGGCGCAGCAGGCCTTTCTTCTCCAGATTGCTGATGTGCTTGTGCACGGTGGCCAGCGAACTGAGACCGAGGCCGTTGCCGATCTCTTCGAACGATGGCGAGTAGCCGTGCGACTGCACAAAGCCGGCGATGAAATCGTAAACCTGCCGTTGACGCCGCGTCAGGGCCATGGGTGGCTCCTCCACGCCGAGTATTAGCGAACAAAAGGCGAATTGTCAAGCGAGTTCTGAGTACTGGCCTAACTACCCGGGCTCTAATTCCGATTTTGCCAGTATTTGCTAAAGATGTTAGTCCCAAGAGGATTTCTCGCAGAGCGCCTTTCTCTTTTTGCGAGTGTTGGGAAATGGTAGAAGCAAGCAATGTGCTGGGTTATCGGGCTCAGGGTCTCTAGCCACGATATAGCGGAGGCTGCGGACTGCTCCCGCCGTGATTTTGATGATTCGCTGTCCGGGTTTCCCTGCTGCGAGGACCGCTTCCGGCGTCGTTTCTCTACCGTAATAGACGGATACTTCCTGATGCTGATCATCCCACGCCCATGACTGTAGAGTGTTAGTGGCCGGGTCGAGCATCCCTCGATCTATCCGCCGCCACAACTCTCCATCATCCGGAATGTCAACAGCATCGGTTCTGTCAGGCACAAGACAATTGGTCCGCTCACGTGCCAACTAGCCAATTCCAAATCGGCGTATCCGCGAGCGATGGAATGACACCCTCATCCGAAACAGGGCGTTCACCGCCCATCGTTGTCTTCAGATATTCGACGGTGCCGGTCGGCTTGAACTCAAGCTCGAGATCACGATTCTCGACCTGCCAGTGAAAGCCTAAGCCGCCGCCTGACACGAGCGTGACGTGTGGAATCGGCAAGATATTAGAGGGTGCCTCAAGCAGAAATCGGCAAGCCCCTTTTATGGCGGCAGGCTGCAATCTTGCACTGCCGTAACTATCCCAGTCCGGCGGTAGTTGTGCCAAATGTTCGATCTTTTCTAGAACTTCGGGCACCCATGACCCCGTCTCGTCAAGCGGCCTAATTACACTCCACTTACTCGACGTGCTTTTCTTGATCTTTGGTTTGAAACCAATCGAGGCCGCATATGCGGTCATTCCGGCCTCCTTCTCGGCTTCTTGCGCCAGACTGCGTGCATCTTCTCCGTGGTGAAATCCTCGAAGCCTCGGACAACCCATTTCCTTCCAAGGTCAAGGGACTTGAACAGGTCTGAGGGTTCCGATGATGCCGGTTTGCACATCGCCGTAATCGTGAGCTGAAGCGTCTGTCTTGCGTCAGGCTGACGGATGCCAGGCTGCATCACGATCTGCAAACGCCCGGTCTGTCCCCCGATCGGATAAGAAACATTCATCGAAACAAGGTCGGGAGTCGGAAGGAAGCCGCAGTATGTTCTGCCTCTCCAAGCACTGAAGACATCGGGGAGATCCGCGAATGATCGCCAGCCCTCCCCACGGTCAATGTGGTTTACGTATGTGACCTCACATTGCCGCACTCTTGGAGACTCTACGCCTTGCCGCTTCAGGAAGCGCAGAAACTGACCCCACGTTTTCCAGAACGCGGGACGTAGATCCTTGTAGTGCAAGTAGGGATCATTCTTGCTGCGTTTGCGCCAATTCTGGATGAAGCTCTCAGTCTGGACCTGAATCAGACGCTTCCCGGACTTGTGCTCGTACCACCACCGCACAGGTACGTCGCCAGTAAGCTTGATACTCCCAAGAGCGGAATTCAATTCCAATCTCAATCCCTGCTCAGCGAGCGCCGGATGAACTTGTGCGTCTGGGTATTCAGTTTTGATCTCCTGCCAGAACAATCCGAAATTTGGCGTCTTCCAATTTTGTAGCGGGTAAAAGTGAAAGCCAACAAGTGTTTCCACTGCTGGTGGCTTCTCAAAATCGGGAAGCCCCATGACCTTCGAAGCCGACACCCTCGTACCGCGCACTAGTTGCGTTGATTGTCGGTCAGCGGGTGCGCGACTTTCCGGTGTTATTTCGTTTTCCGACTGATTTACAGTTTCCATCAGAACCGTCACGGGGCCTGTTGCCAAACCAACAATCTTATACGCCAAACAATGGCGACTTCAGCGTCATAGGTGATATGTATCACGCTTAGCCTAAAAAGACTATTAATGATATTGATCCTGTTTAGGATACGAGTGATATAAAATGCGTCCAGCTAAATGGGCAGGACAGACAATACGTGGCCTGTTGACGAGCCGACCGCGAGACGCACTGGCTGGCGGTTTCCGAAAGATGTAATCGATGGCGTCGGCCGCGCGACGTTTGACGAGGATACAACGGAAGAGAGACTCGCAACAAAGTGGCTCCGGCAAAAGATAGAACAGCACGCCACTGAACAACAACGGCTTTCTCGCAACTCCCCACGGCGATCGCAGGGGTAGCCGATGCCAAGTATTACTCCAAACCGACCAATTATCGACTTTCCAGCTTCGTGTTCAGGACTGAGGCGCAGCGGAACACCTGGGGCGCGTGTACCACGACTTACCGGGTGGCCACTACACCCCTCGCGCTCAAAATTTCCTCCACCGCGCGTATAGCGACCTCCAACTCCTCATCCTTGGTGTAGAAATGCGGCGACATGCGCACCCCGGCGTTGGGACGATAGTCCACCAGGATGTTGCGCTGGATCAGTTCGGCGCAGACCTCCTGCGCGAACGGCATGTCAATGGAGACGGTGCCGCCGCGGCGCTCGGGATCGCGTGGCGTGTTGACGCGCCAGCCGCGCGACTCGGCGAGCTCGATCAGCTTTGCGGTCTGGCGCTTGGATTTCTCGCGGATCTTCTCGACTCCGATTTCGCGGATGATCTGCACCCCGGGCTGTGCCGCGTAGAGCGCGGGAATGTTGGGCGTGCCGTTCATGAAGCGGTACTGTCCGGCAGCGTACTTTTGTTGTCCGACCTCGAACGCGAACGGCTGCTCGTGCGCGATCCAGCCGGTGAGCGCGGGCTGCAGTCTGCAGGCGAGATCGGGGCGAACGTAGAGGTAGGCGACGCCCGGGCCGCCGCACAGCCACTTCAATACGCCGCCGCACGCGAAGTCGGTGTTGAGCGCCTGCACGTCCACCGGAACCGTGCCCAGCGACTGGAAGGTGTCGAGCACGACCAGCGCCCCGACCTGGTGCGCGCGCTCGATGATCGCCTTGGCGTCGTTGATGTAAGCGCTGCGGAAGATGATGTGGGAAATGGGGACCAACAGCGTGCGCTCGTCAATGGCGGCCAGCATGTGGTCGAGCGGCACATGAATGCCGTCGGTGGGCACCATCTCGACCTGCGCGCCGCGCGCCCGCTGCGCGTTCCAGAAATACATGATCGAAGGGAAATTCAAGTCGCTGAAGACTACCTTGTTGCGCGGGCCGGAGAAATCAAAGCAGGAGGCCACGATCGCCTGGCAGATAGTCACGTTTTGATGCACCGACACGGTGCCCGCGGGCGCGTTCATCAGGGCGCCGATCTGGTCGCCGACCTCGGCCGCCAGCATCCACCACTTTTCTTCCCAGGCGCGGACGCCGCGCTGCGCCCAGCAGTCGCAGTAGTCGCGCATGGCGTCGTACACCGCGCGCGGCATGGCGCCCAGCGAGTTGCTGATCAGATAGGTGGTTTCCTCCAGGATGGGGAACTGCGGGCGGTAGCGGAGCAGGTCGTCGGCCATCGGGGAATTGTAGTACGAAGCACCGGGCACGCTGTACGGACCATTAGGTTGCTCATGCCGGGACAAGTGAGGACAGTGCGACCGGTGACGTCAACCAAGAACCGACAACCGTAAACCGTTCCGGTACCAAAGTAAGGCGATTCGGCAATTGTTTCTCGCGGTTCTTCTGCATACAATAACCCGCGCTACCGGGACTTCTGCACACGTGCAGTATCCGTGCTGGCTCAGCCCCAGTGCCACCGCGAACTTCGCTCTATGCCGGACATCAGCAAGCATCTCGAAAGAGCCGAGAAGTTCCTGCAAAAGGGCAGGCAGGATGCTGCCCTGGACGAGTACCTGCAGGCCCTGGAGCTAGACCCCGGCAACGATCAGGTGCGCCAGACCGTGGCCGACCTCTACATTGCGCAGGGCCGCGTTGCCGAGGGCGCCAAGCTGCTGTCGCAGCAATTCGATCACGAGGTGGCGATCAACGACACCCCCAAGGCGGTGGCCAATTACAAGAAGCTGGTGCGGGTGGGTACGCCCACCGTCGACCAGACCTTCAAGTTCGCCCAGCTCATCGAGAAGAGTAGCCGGGGCGAGGCCATGCACGCCTACCAGGCCGCGCTGCGCGGCTTCGAGTCGCAGGGGAGGAAGCAGGAAGGACTCGGGGTGTTGAAACGCGTCATCGCGCTCGATCCCAGTGAAGAGAATTACAAGCGCGAAGGCGAACTGGCGGCGGAACTCGGCGACGGCCAGACGGCGGCGGTCGCGTTTTTGCAGGTTGGAATGTTTGCCGCCAAAGCGGGCACGGATCCGCTTCCCTGGTATCAGCGCGCCCACCAAATGGACTCGCACAATGCCGACGTGGCGCTCGCCTACGGCAAGACTCTGTACGCCGCCGGGATGGTACAGCCGGCCATTACCGTGCTCGAGCCGCTGGCCACCGCCGACAATAGCCGCGTCGAGTACCGCCAGGCCTACTCCGACGCGCTCGTCGCGGCGCGCCGGCTGGTCGAGGCCGAGCCCCTGATCTGGGAGCTGTTTGAGCGCGATCCCAAGGAGGTCAACGAGGTTGGCGAACTGATCGCCGCCCTGCTCGACGAAGATCACCAGCCGCACGCACTGGAACTGGCGCACAAGCTCGAAGTCCACCAGCTCAAGGCCGGCAACCAGCGCGAGTTTGTCGCGCTCATGAAAGACATCGCCGACAAGCATCCCGCCGGCATCGAGTTTCTGGAGTACATGGTCGAGGTGTACAACGCCTCCAACCGTGAACACGATTACTGCGGCACGCTGCTCAAGCTGTTCGAGCTGTATTACGCCTCGGGAAATTTCATCAAGGCGGCCGACTGCCTGGACCGCGCCGCTGAGGTGGACGCTTATGAGCCCGGTCACCAGCGCCGTCTCGATATGCTGCGTGGCAAAATTGACGGCAACCACTTCAACGCCATCGCGTCGCGCTTCTCCTCGGTGCTGAAGCTGGAGGAAAAGGAAAGCGACACGCCGGAAACGCCGGAAGGCGAAACCACCGTGCTGGAAGACCTCATGCTGCAGGCGGAAATTTTCCTGCAGTACGCGATGCGCGCTAAGGCGGTGGAGCGGTTGGAGCGCATCCACAAACTGTTTCCCCGCGAGGAAGAGAAAAACGAGAAACTGCGCGAACTCTACATGACCGCCGGCTTCACGCCGCAGTATAAGGGCGCGCCCCCGCTTCCTCCCGCCACCGGGCCGGGTTCCGCCGCTCCCGTGTTCGTGCCGGCCGCGGCGGCCGCGTCTCCGGTGGCGGCGGGCAACGAAGCCGAGGTCGACAACTTCACGCGCATCACCGATATCACGCGTAACATCTACCGCCAGGGCAGCGTGAAAGGCGTGCTGTTTACCGCCGTCAACGAAATCGGGCGGCACTGGAATGCCAGCCGCTGCATCGCCGGGCTGTGCACGCCGGGCAAGCCTCCGTCAGCGACGCTGGAATATTGTTCACCGGGGGTGCAAGCGTCCGACATCATGGCCATCGTCAAGATGGTGATGACCTGCCTGGCGCTGTCGGTGACCCATGGGATCGTAAAGCTGCTGAATGTGCCCAGCGCGACGGAACTGGACGGCATTCGCGAGAACATCCAGGGTCTGGGGATTGAATCCGTGCTGGCGGTGCCGCTGATGGACGGCGACGAATTCGCCGGCATCGTCATCTTGGAGCAATGCGCGCCGCGCAACTGGCGTCCCACCGACGAGGTCGTGCTCAAGACCATCGCCGAGCAGATGATCCTGGCGGTCAACAACGCCCGCCTGCGCAGCCTGGTGAAAACGCTCGCCGTCACCGACGAGCGCTCGGGGCTGCTCAAGCGCACCTCCTACCTTGACGTGCTGTTGTCGGAGGTAAAGCGCTGCCAGGAGCAGAACTCTACCTGCTCCGTCATGCTCATGCACTTCGGCAAGACATCGTCGCTGGTGAAGGAGTACGGCGAAGCGGCGGTGGAGACGCTGATGCAGCAACTCGGCCAGATCATCAACGGCCACATCCGGCAAAACGATGTTGCCGTGCGCTACGACCTGACCACCATCGCGCTGCTGCTGGCCGACACCGGCGAGAAGAACGGCTTTTTCGTGGTGGACAAGCTGCGCAAGGTGATGGCCTCGGTGCATCTGCCGGGAAAATCCACGCCCCCCTCCATGACCGTGGGTATTGCCGAGGCGGTGATGCAGAACCGCTTCGATCCGGTGGACATCGTTTGCGAACTGATCAACCGCGCCGAAAGCGCGCTGGCTGCCGCAAAATCCGAGGGCGCGAACACGGTCAAGGCGCTCTCGCCGACGCTCGACACTGCCACCGTCACGGCGTAACTGCTCGCTATCCCTGTGGCCGCCGTCATGCCGAGGGAGGGCGCCCGCGCGTTCTTGTAACCGGGGTCCCCGGCACGCCTGCTTTTGGCGCGCTGGGGTGGTCGTGCGCGGGAAACCCGCGTCGAGGGCTCTCCGTGTTTCCTCTCTCGGCTACACCGATTCTGAAACGGCTCTAGTTGTTTCCGCTTTCCTCCAACTGCTAGACTGATGGCTTCACCCGCACCCCGGAAAGTCCTCTGTATGCTCAAGCCAAGCGACATCGCTATCGTCAGTGGGGCGCGCACCCCGATGGGCCGCTACTGCGGCAAGCTGCGCGACTTCACCGCCATGGAGCTTGCCGCCGTGGCCGCCAAGGGTGCCATTGAGCGCGCCCAGATGGACCCCTCCGAATTCGACCATGCCATCTTCGGCAACGCACTGCAGACCTCCTGCGACGCGCTCTACGGCGCCCGCCACGTCGCCCTGCGCGCCGGATTGCCGATCGAAACGCCGGCGCTGACCGTCAACCGGCTGTGCGGTTCGGGCATGCAGGCCATCGTGAGCGCGGCGCAGATGATTCAACTCGGCGAAGCGCAGCGCGTGCTGGCCGGCGGCATGGAGTCCATGTCGCAGGCGCCGCATGTGATCCGCGGCGCGCGCTGGGGCCTCGCGCTGGGCGAAAGCAAGATGGAGGACTCGCTCATGGTGGCGCTGCTCGACACCTGGTGCGGCCTGCAGATGGCCAACACCGCCGAACTTTACGGAGAGCAGCAGGGCATCACGCGCGAGATGCAGGACGAGTTCGCGCTGCAATCGCAGCAGAAAGCCGCCGCGGCACAGAAGGCGTGCCGACTGAAGGAAGAGACCGTGCCCGTGCCGCTGAAGAACCGCAAGGGCGAGCCCTCGGGCGAGATGTTCGAGCAAGACGACCACCTGCGTCCTGAGACGACGATGGAAGGTCTGGCCAAGCTGAAGCCCTCGTTCGGCAAGAACGGCACCGTCACCGCCGGCAACGCCAGCGGCATCGTGGACGGCGGCGCGGCGGTGGTGGTCATGTCCGTGGATGAGGCGCAGAAGCGCGGCAAGAAACCGCTGGGGCGCATCGTGAGCTGGGGCATCGCCGGAGTGGAGCCGAAGTTTATGGGACGCGGCCCGGTGCCGGCGACTCGCATCGCGCTGGAAAAAGCCGGGCTGAAGCTCGAAGACATGGACCTGATCGAGGTCAACGAGGCCTTCGCGGCGCAGTACCTCGGCGTGGAGAAAGAGTTGGGCCTCGATCGCAGCAAGGTGAACGTGAACGGCGGCGCGATTGCGCTCGGCCATCCGCTGGGCGCCAGCGGCACGCGCCTGATCATCACCATCCTGCACGAGTTGCGTCGCCGCGGCGCGAAGTATGGGCTGGCGACGGCCTGTATTGGAGGCGGGCAGGGGATTGCGATGATTGTGGAAAGAGGTTAATGATCACGAATACGCAGCAAACATTCGAGGGTGAAGGGCGGCTAATCTGTAGAGGTCTGCCTACACTGCGTGTGAGCTACAGAATGAGGAAGAACTTCAAGATCACTTCACTGCCCGGTGGAGGCCAATCCAGGCCGAAGCTCACGAGCGCAAATGGAAAGATCACTCCTGTTGAGCCCGTGGATTTAATGCCGTATGTGGACGCGCCAGAATGCCTGCTGCAAGACAGTGAGCACGAGTTCCGGATCTCTCTGACCGGCACTGACGGAACATTCATTTCTGGCTAGAATCCAAGTCGCTGCCAAATGAGACCGGCGCAGGAGATCGCTAAGGTCGGATCTACTCAAATGGAAAACGAACGAGACGATATCTGGAAGGAAGTCGTTCTTGCAGACGAGCGCGCAAGACAAGGGCGAGTGGACCGCTTAAACGTACTGAACATCGGAATCTCGACCGACCCGATCCCGATTCCCGCGCTGGCCGCGGAATACTTTGAAGAGGCGCGTCTATGTTGGTACACGGGTGCTTACATCGCAGCCATCCTGATGGCGCAACTTTCATTTGAAGAATTCTTTCGGTCGCATTACCGCGCGGTATTCGGGGTTGGCGGCAAACTTAAATCCGGTTCGACAATTGACCGCGCTCAGTTCTTCGATTTACTGAATGAAGCCAATCAAGACGGAACCATCACGCAAGAGGAATTCTGTCGCCTAGATGGAATTCGTAAGGCTCGCAACGCATATGTGCACACAAAGGATAGTGTGCCATCGGATGTAGCGAAGCCCAACTTCTTTGATCAAATGCTCAAGGTATCTGCACCCCACCTTGTCGGAATTAGCGCGGAAAACGAAGCTCGCACATCCATTCAGACATTGGTCGAACTGTTTGCTCCAATTTGTGCACGATCATTCGGGTTGACTCACACCTCAGCAAGTACAGAGGCATGATATGGACATTCGAAAAGTTGGTGTTCTCGGTTGTGGTCTGATGGGTTCCGGTATCGCGCAAGTCACGGCCACTGCCGGGTTCGACGTCACAGTGCTCGAAGCCGAGCAGCGCTTCCTCGACAAAGGGTTTTCCGGAATCGAGAAGTCGCTCGCCAAGTTTGCCGAGAAAGGCAAGCTCAAGGAAACGCCGGAGGCGATCCGCGCGCGGCTCAAGGGCACGCTCAAGCCCCAGGACCTGGCCGACTGCGACCTGATCATCGAAGCCATCATTGAAAACGTGGAAGAGAAGAGGAAGATGTACGCCTCGCTCGACGCCGTAGTGAAGAAGGACGCCATCTTTGCCAGCAACACTTCTTCCATCTCGATTACCGAGCTGGCGGCGGCCACCAAGCGTCCCGACCGCTTCATCGGCCTGCACTTCTTCAATCCCGTTCCGCTGATGCAACTGGTGGAGGTGGTCCGCACCATCACTACCGCGCCCGAGGTCTTCGAAACCGGTTACGCCTTCGCGCAGAAAGTCGGCAAGGTGCCGGTGCGTACTAGCGACAAGACCGGGTTCATCGTCAACCGCCTGCTGGTGCCATACATGCTCGACGCCATCCGCGCTTACGAAGAGGGCGTGGGCTCCATCACCGACATTGATACGGCCATGAAGCTCGGCTGCGGCTACCCCATGGGCCCGCTCACTCTGCTGGATTTTGTCGGGCTGGACACGACCTACTACATCACGCAGGTGATGTTCGACGAATTCAAGGAGCCGCGCTTCGCCTCGCCGCCGCTGCTCAAGCGCCTGATCATGGCCGGCTGGTACGGCAAGAAATCCGGCAAGGGGTTTTACGACTGGTCCGATCCCGCGAAACCCGTACCGATGAATTTCTGAGCTAGTAACATGGCAAGGATTGCCATACTTGGTTGGGGCTCCTTGATTTGGGACAGGCGCGATCTGCCCATCGATGGCGATTGGCGATTGCACGGACCTGTCTTGAAGTTGGAGTTCTCTCGTAGGTCTGCGGATGGGAGACTAACGCTCGTCATTGATACGACGAATGGCCAGAAATGCCCCACTCGATTCGCCGAGAGCGCCCGGCGCAACCTGGAAGATGCGATTTGCGACCTGCAGCATCGTGAAGGAACTAGCAGAGAGTACATCGGAGCGATCGAAACCAAGTCGCGTCCTTCCGATACAACACCTGAGCATGAGAGACAAATCTGGTGCTGGGCAGCCGAAAACAGATTCGATGCAGTGATTTGGACAAATCTTCCCCCAAGAGTTCCAAGAGAGTGGAAAGAATTCTCAGTCACGGCTGCCGAGGAGTACCTGAAGAATTTGCCTGGAGTCTGCCAAGGCCGTGCCCGGGAGTATCTGATCAAAGCACCGCCTGAAGTTGATACTCCGTTACGCCGTCGTCTTCGTACCTGGTTGGAGAAATCATGAGCTACGAGAACATCACTTACGAAAAGAAAAACGCCATTGCCTACGTTACCATCAACCGGCCCAAGGTCCTCAACGCGCTCAACATGGCAACCATGGAAGAGCTGCGCACGGTCTTCCACACCATCAAGGCCGACGACAGCGTTCGCGTCGTAATCTTTACCGGAGCAGGCGAAAAGGCGTTTATCGCGGGCGCCGACGTTAACGAACTGGCCAAGCACAACGCCGTCGAAGGCAAGGCATACACGCACAAGGGCCAGAGCGTGCTCAATCTGATCGAAAACCTGGGCAAGCCGGTGATTGCCTGCATCAACGGCTTCGCGCTGGGCGGTGGCTGCGAGATCGCCATGGCCTGCACCATGCGCCTCGCCAGCGACAACGCCAAGCTCGGCCAGCCCGAGGTCCATCTCGGCATCATTCCCGGCTACGGCGGGTCGCAGCGACTGCCCCGCCTGGTCGGCAAAGGCATCGCCATGCAAATCGTGCTTGCCGGCGAGATGATCACCGCCGCCGAGGCGCATCGCATCGGGCTGGTGAACGAAGTCGTGCCGCAGCCGGAGCTGATCGCGCGCGCCGAAGCCATCGCGCAAAAGATCATCGCCAACGCCCCGCTCGCCGTGCAGTACGCCATGGAGGCGGTGAATCGGGGCATGGAGATGACGCTGCAGGAAGGTCTGTACCTGGAGGCCACGCTGTTCGGCGTCTGCTGCGCCACCGAGGACAAGACCGAGGGCACCAAGGCGTTTCTGGAAAAGCGCGCGCCAAACTTTAAGGGAAAGTGAGAATCAAGAAGTCAGAAGTCAGAATGAAGAATGGCTTGCTACCGGCATTCTTCATTCTGACTTCTTAATTCTTCATTTCTGCGTGTCGCCGTGTCTCTGTGGTAGCTTCTTTTTGCATGATCAAGTCCCTCCACAAGCTGCTGGTCGCCAGGCGCGAGGCGGACTATCGCGCGCTCGTGGATTTTTTCGACGCGCTCGGGCTGACGCGCGGCGAATCCTGGGACGGTCGGCGGAGCAAGGGAATAAAGTTCGAAGCGCGCCAAGCTGGCGTTGAGATCGGCATCGGGGAAGGCTTCCCCGACACCGACCTGGTGATCGAAACCGACAGCGCCGACGTGACCTACGAGATCGCCGGCAAGCGCGGCTTCAAAATTGCCGCCGACATTACTGACACCGACTGGGGAGGGCGCCTGTTCACCCTGGAAATACCGGCCGGCGCCGGCCGCCTGACGATCTTCTCTTATAAGGAAGACTGGCGCGCCGCCAACACGCGCGAAGGCAAGCTGAACGCTACCGGCTTGCGCTTCGCCATCGTGGTCGGACGCTTCAATGCGCTCATCACCGACCGCCTGCTCGCCGGGGCACAGGACGCGCTTCATCGTCTGGGCGCGGATGCGAAAAACATCACCACCGTTCGCGTGCCCGGGTCGTTTGAAATCCCGTCGGCGGCCCGCACGTTGGCCGAAACCGGGAAGTACGACGCCATCGTCTGTCTCGGGTGCCTGATTCGCGGTGAAACGGATCATTACGAAGTCATTGCCAACGAGGTGACGCGCGGCATCGGCCAGGCAGCGCAGGAGACCGGGGTGCCGCATGCCTTCGGTGTTCTGACCTGCGACACGCTGGAGCAGGCCATTGATCGCGCCGGGCTGAAAGCGGGCAACAAGGGTTACGACGCTGCCCTGGCGGCGGTGGAGATGGCGCAGTTGAAGATGGTCGATGGTCGACGGCCTGCGGTCGACGGCTCGCGCATCAAACGTTCCGCGTCGTCGCGCGCGGCGAAACCACATTCAGAGAAGAAGAGTAGGACTGAGAGAACGAAAGCGGGTTCACGCCGCCGATAGCTTTGGCAGCAATTGGCCGTTGACCGCAGACCGTGGACCGTCGACTCATATGGGTTCTCGCCGCAAATCCCGCGAACTGCTGTTGCAGATGCTGTTTCAGTGCGACATGGGGAAGCAGTCCGTCGAGCAGGTGGACCAATCGTTCTGGGCGGAGCGCGACGTAATCAATGACGAGGTGCGCGGCTACACCGAAGACTTGTTCCGCGTCGCCGGCGACCGCCGTGAAGAAATTGATCGCCTGATCGAGAAGCACGCGGTGAACTGGCGCATGGCGCGCATGGCCGCCGTGGACCGCAACGTGCTCCGCGCCGCGGTGGCGGAGTTTTTTGCAAAGCCGGAGGTGCCGAAGGTGGTCATCATCAATGAGGCGATTGAGATCGCGCGCCGCTACTCCACGCCCGAGTCGGTAAACTTTGTTAATGGCGTGCTTGACTCGGTCGCCCGCCACTTAGATAAAAAAGACACCTAGAGATTTTTCATCGCACCATTTATTGTTTCGCGGTCTGCGGTTGACGACAAGAACCGATAACCGACAGCCATGACCTTTTCCGACGAAGCCAACGAAATTGTTGCCGAACTGATGGGCGCCCTGCCGGCGCCGGTGCGCGACGCGGTCAAGGACGCCATGGAAAGCCGCGCCGAGTCGCTCGCCACCGACGACGCCGAGGACGAAGTCTCAATGGAGACTGCGGTCCGCGCTTTCATCGAAGCCACACCCGGCGACCTGCGCAACCGCCTCAAGCATACCCTCACCTACCACGGGATTGATCCGGAGGATTACCAGGAAGCGTTCAGTTCCTAGCGGGCTGCGGGCGCCAGGCTCCTGCTGCCGAGAGCGCGGTTCGCGTTTTGCCTGAAGCCTGAAGCCTTTTGCCGGAAGCCTATTTCGGTCTCACCGCCACCAGGTCCGGCGTGAACGACACGCCGATCTGCTGCACGTCGGCGCCGGTGGCTGGATCTATGCGGTGGACTTTATTATCGCTGGCTCCGACGTAGATACTCTTGCCGTCGAGCGTGGCCCCGCCGGTAAAGGGGCTGGCGCCCCCAACCAGCGGAATCGCGAACGGGGTAAGGGTCGAGGTGTTCAGCCCCAGCAGTTGTCCGAGATCGCTGGTGACGAACGCCTTGGATCCATCCGAAAGCAGGAACAACTGCCGCGCGGTAAATGCTCCGACGCCGAAATCCACCCGGGTGAGCGCGTCCGACAACGACGGTGGGCAGCCCACGCGGGTTGTTGCCGGCGTGAGCACGTCCATGCCGGGTGACTCCACCGCCAGCACTTTGCCGGCGTCCACCAGCGAGCGCACGAACCTTGGTGTTCCCGGCGTGGTCGCCGTGTCGGCGAGCGAATTATCGCAGGCGGCACGCGCCGTCACTGCCGGTCCCGCGGCGCCGCCCGCCAGATAGGCGAACGCGCCGTTGGCGAGGAACTTCACGTCATTCGCCACCCCGCTCAGCCCGACAATCCTGAAGGTACCCGGTGTCCAGAAGTACAACGTATTGCCGGCGACGATGTACGCTCCGCGGCTGTCCGGGGTGAAGTCGGCCGCCGTCGCACCACATACACGATGTTGGAGCCCGCCACGATCACCCGGTTACTGTCCGGCGAAACCGCGACCACGGCTCCGGTTATGCCCACGTTCTGCGTCACCGTGTTGGTGGAGGAATCCAGCGCCATCAAGCCGCCGCTGCTGCCCAGGTACCCCGTCGTGCCGATGGCATTGAACAAGAACGAATTCGGAGTCGAAGGCAGGGTGATTGCGGTGCCTGCAGCGTTGCTGGTGGAATCGATCGGCACCAGCGATGTCGAGCCGGTTCCGCCGGCGTAGATCGTGGTGGCCGACGTTCCCCCAACCGTACCTTTTACCACGTTGCTGTATACCGAGGACAGGTTGACGTTGCACGACCCCGCGCAACTCGCCGTGATCCCCACCGTTCCCGGCCCCACTGCCGTCACCAGGGCGGCGCTATTCACGTTGGCCACTGACGCCCGCGAGCTCGACCAGCTCAGCGGTGCGCTGATGGAATTGCCGTGCTTGTCCACCAGGTCTGCCGTCAGGTTGACCGTGTTCCCCGCGGCGCCCAGCGAGAAAGTTGTGTCCGGCCCGCTGGCGAGGTGAACATTGATGCTCTGCACCGGGCACGTTATCCAGGTCGCCACCACGCTCTTCACATTCGCTACCGTCGCCACGATTCCGCCTTCGCCGGGAGTCTTTGCCGTGACCAGGCCGTTAGCGTCAATCGTGTCCACGTCCACCGACAACGTTGACCAACTGAACGGGCCGACACTGGAGGTGATGTCCACGCCGTTACTGAAAGCCTTGGCCGACATCTGTTGCGTCTGCCCGGACGAAACGCAATCGACCACCGCCGGGCTGGTGGTCACCCGGTCCACGTGCAGGTGGGTGTACACCGGGATGGTGGCGGTGATCGCGCCCGAGGTCAGGGTGATGTTGGCAGTGCCCGGTTGGAAGCCGGTGGTATCGCAAACGATGAAATTCGTGTCCCACTTGCCGGCGCACACCGCGCCCGCCGACGATACGGTCGCCACCGCCGTGTTGCTCGAGGAGAAGGTGATGGTCGGAAAATTTGTGATTGGCGAGCCGCTGGAGTTCACCACCGTGCCGGAAGCGGCGGCTACATCGCCCAGGTTCAACGACAGCACTGCGGGGTTCACGGTAATGGAGCTCGGAGTGTTGGCCGACGAGCTGCTGCTGCCGCCGCCGCATCCGGCGAGCGCTATCATCAGCACCAAAAGTACTGCCGCCACTATGCTCCGTGCCTGTCGCCGGGAGCCTGAAGCCTGAAGCCTAAGTATGACTGCCCACCGCCGCATGCTTCCTCCCCGTCCAACCCTCCGGCCGGACGGTATGTTTCACTTGGTGCTGGGAAAGAATTCAGTGTAGAAGCTGGTGAGATTTTCGGCAACTTGAGCCGTTTTGCGGGCGTGAGCGACCCGAGGCGCAGCCGAGGCAGCGGGAGCCCGCAGGCGAAATCCAGAGCGTCGCGAGGGATCTCCGGTTGACGCTTCCCGCCCGAGTTGCTATATTTGAAAGGTTCTGCGAGTTGGGTTTGGCTTGCTTGCAGCGGCTGAGCTGTAGAAGGTTCGCCCGAGGACCACGGGGAGTCGTATTCATCAGGTCCGCTAACAGGGTGCCCTCGCTGAAACGCTCCTGCGCTGCCTCACCGTCTTCGGTGGGGGTATGCAGGACGAGAAAGACGAAACGGATCACCTACCGCTTCGGCTCGGTGACACCGTCGTCCTTCCCAGCCTCAGGAAACTAACAATCTCCCGCCTTGCTGCGGGAATTATGGCGGCCTCAGGCCTGCCAGCATGGAAATGCATGAGCGCGTGGCGCTGAGCCGGAGATGTGCGTGCCCGCGAAGGAGTCTCAGAGTGCCTACCTTCAACCAGTTGGTGCGCAAGGGGCGGA
This sequence comes from Terriglobia bacterium, assembly GCA_020073185.1. Taxonomy (NCBI): domain Bacteria; kingdom Pseudomonadati; phylum Acidobacteriota; class Terriglobia; species Terriglobia bacterium. Next base: position 3,464 of record JAIQFT010000039.1, on the reverse strand, counting down.
CGGCCCCCAATTACAAGACGGCTAGTCCGGCGTTGCAGTCCTGTCCGCAGAAGCGCGGCGTCTGCACCCGCGTCTATACCCAGACGCCCAAGAAGCCGAACTCGGCCTTGCGCAAGGTCGCCCGTGTTCGTTTGACCAACGGCATCGAGGTGACCACCTACATTCCCGGTGTCGGCCACAACCTGCAGGAGCACTCCATCGTGCTCATTCGCGGTGGCCGTGTAAAAGATTTGCCGGGCGTGCGTTATCACGTGATCCGCGGCACTCTGGATGCGGTCGGCGTCGCCAACCGCAAGCAGAGCCGCTCCAAGTACGGCGCCAAGAGGCCAAAAGCCTAAGTACGGTGCTAGCGCCCGAAGGCTTAGTGGGTAGGGCACGGCTTTAGCCGTGCCGCAAGAGTCAAGCCAGATTCCGGGGCTTTAGCCCCTGAGGAGATGGTCAAGCGAATTTCACCTCTCGCTGAACAAGTAGAGAGCTGATAGCGGATAGCTGAGAGCTGACATGCCAAGAAAAGGACACACTCCCAAGCGCGATGTTGCCGCCGACCCGGTTTACGGTTCGACGCTGGTCACTAAATTCATCAACTCGATGATGTGGGGTGGCAAGAAATCCACCGCTGAGAGCATCTTCTACGACTCGATGAAGAAGATGCAGGAGAAGGGCGGTGACGAAGCCTTGAAGCTGTTCAAGAAGGCCGTCGAGAACTGCAAGCCGCTGCTGGAAGTGAAGACCCGCCGCGTCGGCGGCGCCAACTACCAGGTCCCGGTGGAGGTCAATCCCGACCGCCGTACCTCGCTCGCCATCCGCTGGCTGATCAGCTACAGCCGCGGCCGCGCCGAGAAGGGCATGACCGACAAGCTCACCAACGAGTTGCTCGACGCCGCCAACAACCGTGGCGCCGCCATCAAGAAGAAGGAAGACGTTCACCGCATGGCGGAAGCCAATAAGGCTTTCGCGCACTATCGGTGGTAGGCGGAAACACAGTAGGTGGAAGCGCAGTAGGTGGAAGCGCACGGCTTTAGCCGTGCGGACCATGGACACATCAAGTCGGGGCTTCAGCCCCGGCTCTTAACAAGTAGGAAGTTAGGTCAGACAGTGCCCCGACAGGTTCCATTAGATCGTTGCCGAAACATCGGCATTATGGCGCATATCGACGCCGGCAAGACCACCACGACGGAGCGCGTCCTCTATTACACCGGGCGCACGCACCGCATCGGCGAGGTCCACGAAGGCACCGCTGTGATGGACTGGATGGAGCAGGAGCAGGAGCGCGGCATCACCATCACCAGCGCCGCCACCACCTGCTTCTGGCGCGATGAGCGGATCAACATCATCGACACGCCCGGCCACGTCGATTTCACCGCCGAGGTCGAGCGATCCCTGCGCGTGCTCGACGGCGCAGTCGCCGTGTTCGACGCCGTGCATGGCGTCGAGCCGCAGTCGGAAACCGTCTGGCGCCAGGCTGACAAGTATGGCGTGCCGCGCATTTGCTTCATTAACAAGATGGACAAGATGGGCGCCGATTTCGAGCACGCCATCGAAACCATTCGCAAGCGCCTCAACGCCCGCCCCATCGCCATCCAGCTTCCCATCGGCAGCGAATCCAATTTCAAGGGCATCATCGATCTTTTCGAGATGAAAGCCGTGGTCTGGCTGGATGAGACCCTGGGCGCCGACTTCGAAATCCAGGACATCCCCGAGAATTTCAAGAAAAAATCCAACGCCTTCCATAACCAGTTGGTGGAAACCATTGTCGAGAACGACGACGACCTCCTGCGCAAGTACATGGAAGGCGAGACCATGACCCCGGACGAACTCAAGAAGTCGCTGCGCAAAAGCGTCATCGACCTCAAGCTGTTCCCAGTGTTGTGCGGCTCCGCCTTCAAGAACAAGGGCGTGCAGCCCATGCTGGACGCGGTCGTCGACTTCCTGCCCTCGCCCGCCGATATCCCGCCGGTGAAGGGCCTCAACCCGGAAACCGGCAAGGAAGTGCTGCGCCCCGCCGACGACAACGCTCCCCTGTCCGTGCTGGCGTTCAAGATTATGACCGACCCCTTTGTCGGCCAGCTCGCTTTCATCCGCATCTACTCCGGTCAGTTGAAGACCGGCGACAGCATCTGGTTGCCCGCCAAGGGCAAGCGCGAGCGTATCGGACGCCTGCTGAAGATGCACGCCAACAAGCGCGAGGAGATCAGCGAGATTTACGCCGGCGACATCTGCGCCTGCGTCGGGTTGCGCACCATCACCACCGGCGACACCATCTGCGACGAGCAGCAACCGATCGTGCTGGAATCGATCGTGTTTCCGGCGCCGGTGATCTCGGTTGCGGTCGAGCCCAAGACCAAGGCCGATCAGGAGAAGATGGGCGTCGCGCTCGGACGCCTGGCCCAGGAAGACCCGACCTTCAAGGTCAACACCGATCCCGACAGCGGCCAGACCATCATCAGCGGTATGGGCGAGCTGCACCTGGAAATCATCATCGACCGCATGATGCGCGAGTTCAAGGTCGAGGCCAACGTCGGCAAGCCGCAGGTCGCCTATCGCGAGACCATCCGCAAGGAAGCCAAGGCGGAAGGCAAGTTCATCCGCCAGACCGGTGGGCGCGGCCAGTACGGCCACGTCAAGATCAGGCTCGAACCCAACCCGGACAAGGGCTACGAATTCGAGAATGAAATTGTCGGCGGCTCGGTGCCCAAGGAATTCATCAAGCCGGTGGATCAGGGAATCAAGGAAGCCTTGGAAGGCGGCATTCTCGCCGGCTACCCCATGGTGGACGTCAAGGCCACGCTCTACGACGGCAGCTATCACGACGTGGACTCTAGCGAAATGGCCTTCAAGATTGCCGGATCCATGGCTTTCAAGGATGCCGCCCGCAAGGCCACCCCGGTGCTGCTGGAGCCGGTAATGTCGGTGGAGGTGGTGGTGCCGGAAGATTTCATGAGCGCCATCATCGGCGACTTGAACTCCCGCCGCGGCCGCATCGAGGGCATGGAACACCGCGCCGGATCGCAGGTCATCAAGGCCATGGTGCCGCTGAGCGAGATGTTCGGCTACGCCACCAACATGCGCTCCAACACCCAGGGCCGCGCCACCTTCTCCATGCACTTCTCGCGTTACGAGGAAGTGCCGCGCTCGGTGTCGGACGAAATCATTGCCCGCGTGCAGGGCAAGACGGTGAACCGGTGAACGTGGTGACGCAGGCAATGCGGTTCCGGCGTAATGCTGAACCAGCCTCGTAGGGGCAAGTGAAAATAGCCCGGCGCTTCAGCGCCGGGAACCGGAGAGATTGAAGACTGAGTCCAGTAGGGACGACACGGAGATAGGAATGGCGAAAGAGAAATTTTCCCGCACCAAGCCGCACGTGAACGTAGGCACGATCGGTCACATCGACCACGGCAAGACCACGCTCACGGCGGCCATCACCAAGGTTTTGGGCAAGAACAATCCGAACGTGAAGTTTCGTT
>JAIQFT010000038.1 GCA_020073185.1 Terriglobia bacterium | reverse complement strand
CCGCAGTGCCAAAGCACGACTTGCGGAAGCCCTGGAACAGGCCGCTGCGGAAGCGATCTCGTCGATTACTGCCGACAACGCTGTCGCTTGGTTCCGCCACTGCGGCTACAGGGTACAGCAACCATGAATCCGCTCTAGTAATTTCAATCGCCGCAACGTTCGTTTGGTCGCAGAAAAACTACCAAATCACTACCTTACGAAATTACCAATCACGCGATCGGGCCCAGTTTGGCTCGCTCGGCGTGCGAGCGGATCGCCTCCAGGATATCCAGCGCCGCCTTGAGCGCCCGCCTTCCGTCCTCCAGTGACACTACCGGAGGTGTGCGGCGGCGAACCGCATCGAGGAAAGATGACAGCTCCGCCTGCAGCGGCTCTTGCTGCGTGACCTTGGGCTTCTCGATCTTGAATTGCGGCGGAATTCCCAGCGCTTTTTTTGCGTGGGTGGCGACGGCTCGCTGGATCTCTTCCAGGTTGAACATGCCGGCTTTGCCTTTGGCGCGCGAGGCGGCAGCTTCCTGAATCTGCGGGTCGACGCTGATCACCAGCACATCCTGGCGCGAATAATCCACCGACACATATTGCCGCGGCTGGAAAAAGCGCAGCTTGCGCACGCGCTCGGTGCTGACGCGGCTGGCGGTGAAGTTGGCCACGCACCCGCTTTCGAATTCCATGCGCACGTTGGCGATGTCCACCTTCTCGGACAGGATCGGAAGGCCGACGGCACGCACCTCGGTCACCGGCGAATTGACGAAGGAGAGCACGATGTCCAAATCGTGGATCATCAGGTCGAGCACCACGTCCACGTCGAGCGCGCGCGGGCCGAACGGGCTGAGGCGGTGGACTTCGAAGAACATCGGCCGGGTGACGATGGGGATGGTGGCGCGCACCGCCGGATTGAAGCGCTCCAGATGGCCGACCTGAGCAATACGGCCGGCCTCGCGCGCGGCGCGGATCAGGTCATCGGCTTCCTCCAGGGTCGCGGCAAGTGGCTTTTCGATGAGCACATGCGCGCCGGCCTGCAGGAGCGCCTTGGCGACCGCGCAGTGTTGCACCGTGGGTACCGCGACGGAGGCGGCGTCCACGCGCACGGTGTCGAGCAATTCCTGGAGCGAGCGGTAAGCGCGCGCGCCGAACTGTCGGGCGAGGGCCTCGGCGCGGGCGGCGTCGCTGTCCACGATCGCCACCAACTCGACGGCCTCACCGCGCTTCTGCAACTCGTGATAGACGCGCGCGTGGTTGCGCCCGAACGCCCCGGCGCCGACGACCGCTACCGCGAGTCGGAGATCTTGCGATTGGCCAGTCACGGGAATGAAGAATCAAGAAGTAAGAAGTAAGAATTCAGGAGTCAGGATTCAGAGCCGCCGTGCGCAGTTGTCATTAATTCTTAACTTCTTACTTCTTCATTTCTTCGTTGCCTTCTTCAGCACCGCCATCTGCCCAGCGTGATACAGATGATGTTGCACGACGCCGTACAGCATGAACGAGTTACTGTAATTTTTTCCCGGCACAGTCATTCCGAGTTCGTCATTGCTCATCGATTTGAGCTTGGCGAGCAGCTCCTGCTGTGCCGCACGGAAGCGCGCGACCGCCTCTTGCCAGGATGCCTCGCTGGTGTCGCTGACCGGCGGCCAGTCGTCGGCGCCGTCGAGTTCGACGGCTTGTCCGCCGAGGCGGAGTATCGGGGCGCGGGTCCAGACGGTGATGTGGTTCAGGATTTCCCAGATGCTGTGCGCGTCGGCAATGGGATGTGCCGCCGCCGTGGGCGCGTCCACGTCCTGGAGGATCTCCAGCACCGCAGGCCCGTGCCACGCGTTGCCTTCTACGGCACGACGAAGCTGCTCGGCAATACGTACGATTTCCGCTGCCATATGAAAACTCTCCGTAGAGACGGTACCACGGATTGCGATAGCGTCTAGAGTGCCGAAAACGGCCTAATCCGCCAGCACGCAAATCCCCGCCGCGTTGGCCGCCTCGATCACCTGCTCGCCGTCAATCAGCAAGCACTTGCCGGCATCAATCGCCAGGCAGGTTGCGTCCGCGGCCCGCATCGTCTCAATCGTCCTCACGCCCACTACCGGCACGTCGAAACGCATGTCCTGTTGCGGCTTTGCCACCTTCACCACCGTCAAGTTCCGGCTCAAGGTGGAAGCGTCGCCGGTCATGGCGCGCATGATCTGGGCGGCGCGCTCGATGGTGGCGTCGGTGCCCTCCATCGCTTCCACGGCGACGCAAGCCGCGCCGGCAATCACCACCGTCTGCCCGATGTCGTACCGCGCCAGGTGCCGCCCCACGCTTCGCCCGTACGCTGCGTCGCTTAACTCCTGCTCGGTAGGCCCGCGCCGCGTCAGCACTCCGGCGCGCGCCAACAAGGGCTCCAGCAGTTCGGTGGAATTCATCAGCATGATGCCTTCTTCCTCGAGGACCTTGGCGATGGCGCCGATCAGCGAGTCGGTATTGCGCGTGGTCAGTGAGAGTAGCAGCTTGGCCAATCTCCAATCCGGGCGGATGCTGGAAAAAATCTGCTTGTGCTTGACCTGCCCCGCCATGACCGCGCGCCGCACGCCCGCACGCTTCAGGATTTCAATCAGCTTCGACAATTCCCCCAGCGACAGCCAATGCACCGAGACGGCGCCATGCAGCTCGATATCGGGCAACGTCTCTTCCCGGATGGCGGCCACCACCACGTCCAGTCCGCGGGCGCGGGCCGCGTCCAGCACCAACAGTGGGAAGCTGCCGTTACCCGCGATGAGCCCAATTTTTTCCGCTGCCATGGGTGCATCAGTGTACTCGCGGGCCACACGCGCCGGGAAGCTTCCGCATCTCAAAATCGGTGCGCTTGCGCCGGGAACCATTTACCCTGTTGGGTCCGACAACCCGGACCGACGCTATCCGTATCGCAACATGGTGCGGAGTTCGCCAGCGCAGTATCAGTTGGGCAGTGGCAAGCGCCGTCGCCGGCAGGACGCCGCTGCCAGAAAGAAAGAAAGAGGAACACCGTTGAGCGGTGATCGTTGCCATCTTCATAGTCGCTCGCAAGCCCTGGTAAGAATCCTGGTCGTCTGCGGCACGCTGTTGTGCGCGACCGCCCTGGGGCAGGGCCTGCCCACCTCAATTGCGGTGAATCCCAGCGCCCCGGCGCCGACGCAATCCCTGCCATCGACATTGACGCCGTCGCAAAATCCACTGTTCGGCAGCGTTTCCTCGGGCAAGCCGACGCCGGGTGTCATGCCGTTGAGCGCGCTGGAGGCAATCGATCGCGGGCTGAAGTACAACCTCTCGCTGATCCTGTCCGCGCAGGCGACCACGGCCGCCCGCGGCGCGCGCTATCGCGCGCTCGCCGATGTGCTGCCCACGCTGACCTCGCATGTCGCCGAATCCGTGCAGGAGATCAACCTTTCGGCCTTCGGCATTCCCGCGCCCGCGGGCACCGGCCCGATCATCGGCCCGTTCAGCGTGTTCGACGCCCGCGTGCTGGCCAGCGGCAGCCTTCTTGACCTCCACGCCCTCAACCAACTGCATGCGCGCAGCGAAGATGTCAACGCCGCGCAGCTCGACCTGCAAAATGTCCGCGACCTGATCGTGCTGGTGGTGGGCGGCACTTACATGCAGGCGCTGGCCGGGCAGGCGCGCATCGCGTCGGTGGAAGCGCAGCTGCAGACCGCGCAGGCGCTCTACCAGCAGGCGCTCGACATGAAAAACGCCGGCGTAGCGCCCGGCATTGACGTGCTGCGCACGCAAGTCGAGATGCAGGCGCAGCAGCAGCGGCTGGTCGCCGCGCGCAACGACTTCGCCAAGCAGAAGCTCACTCTGGAGCGCATTATCGGTCTTTCCGCCGGCCAGGAAATCACCCTGACGGAAAAAATTCCGGTCACGCCAGCGGCGCCGCTTACCCTCGACCAGGCGCTGGGGCGCGCCTATCGCGATCGCCCCGACTACCACGCCGCCGAGGCGCAGGTGCGCGCCGCCCAGCTCCGCCGCAAGGCCGCCATCAGCCAGGCGCTGCCCACGGTGCGCTTCAACGCCGATTACGGGATTCTGGGGCGCCGACCCAGCGAAAATCATCCGACCTACACGACAGCGGCCGCCTTGAACATCCCGATCTTCCAGGGCGGCAAGGTGAAAGGCGAGGTGATGCAGGCGGACGCGCTGCTGCGCCAGCGCGAGGCTGCGCTCGACGATCTCCGCGGCCAGATCGAGTTCGAGATTCACACCTCGTTTCTCGACCTGCAGTCCGCCGCCGAGCAGGTGCAGGTGGCGCAAAGCTCGATCAAGCTGTCGGAAGAGACGCTCACCCAGGCGCGCGACCGTTTTCGCGCCGGCGTGGCGACCACGGTCGATGTGGTGCAGGCGCAGGAAGCGCTGGCCTCCAGCAACGAGAACTACATCAACAGCACCTTCGCCTACAACGTGGCCAAGCTTACGCTGGCGCGTTCGCTCGGAGTCGCGGAGCGCGCGGTCAAGGATTTTCTTGGAGGAAAGCCATAGTGGCAGACTCGGAAGTTGAGCTGAATCACGTCCCGGCGCCTGCGGCCCGCGAGCCGTTTCCCGAGGAGGAAGAGCCTTCGGCGCGGCGACGGGCGCATTCCTATTCTCAGCGGCATCCCGGGGCCAAGTGGGGCCTGCTGCTCGCCGTGATTGCCCTGGCGGCGATTACGGCTGCGGTCTGGCGCTATTACGCCGCGCGCGAAACCACCGACGACGCCCAGGTGGACGCGCACATCGCGCCGGTCAGCGCTCGCGTCAGCGGCACGGTGGTGGCGGTCAATGTTGATGACAACCAAATCCTGAAAGCCGGCCAAGTGCTGGTGCAACTCGACCGCAAGGATTACCAGGTCGCGCTGGAGCGGGCCAAGGCCGACCTCGCCGACGCCGTCGCCGGACATCGCGCGGCAAGAACCGCGGTGCCTATCACCCACACCAACACGGCGAGCGCCTTGGAAGCCGCGCGGGCCACCCTCGTCGCGGCGCAAAAGGATGTCAGCGTGGCGGAGGCACGGCTGCGCGAGGCCGAAGCCAACCACACCAAGGCGGCCCAGGATCTGGAGCGCATGAAGGAACTGGTCGCCAAAGATGAAGTGTCGCGCCAGCAGTACGACACCGCGGTCGCCGCCGAGGAGTCCGGGCGAGCCGCGGTGGACGCGGCGCAAGCCGGCGTCGCCAGCGCGCGCAGTCACGTGGCGCAGGCCGAGGCCCAGGTTCGCTCCGCGCGGACCGCCCCACAGCAGGTCGCCGTCACGGAAGCGCGAGCTGGCGCAGCCGGTGCGAACGTCCAGAAGTACGAGGCGACGGTGGCGCAGGCCGAACTCAATTTGCAGTACACCACCATCAAGGCGCCGGTGAACGGGGTGGTCAGCAAGCGCAACGTCGAGCCCGGCCAGGTGGTGCAGCCCGGCCAGCCGCTGATGTCCATCGTCAACCTGGACGACATCTGGGTCACGGCCAATTACAAAGAAACGCAGCTCGAGTACATGAAAGTCGGCCAACGCGCGACCGTCCACGTGGACGCCTACAACCGCGATTACAAGGGCCACGTGGATTCCATCGGCGGCGGCACGGGCGCGCGTTTCAGCCTGCTGCCGCCGGAAAACGCCACCGGCAACTATGTGAAAGTGGTGCAGCGCGTGCCGGTGAAAGTTGTCTTCGAGCCGCAACAAGACCTCACCGGCCTGCGCCCCGGCATGTCGGTCATTACGACGGTCATTGTGAAATAAGTAAGGGCGATGCCGCAGCGCGACGCAGCCGTCAATCCGTGGATCATCGCCATCTCGGTGATGCTGGGCACGTTCATGGAAGTGCTCGACACCACCGTGGTCAATGTGTCGCTGCCGCACATCGCGGGCAACGTCGGCGCGACCGTAGACGAGGCGACCTGGGTCCTCACCTCTTATCTGGTGGCCAACGCCATCGTGCTGCCCATGACCGGCTGGCTCTCCAACCAGTTCGGACGCAAGCGCATCCTGATGACTTCGATCATCGGGTTTACCCTGTCTTCTTTTCTCTGCGGCATGGCGCCGACCCTGCCCTTCTTGATCGTCTTCCGCATCATCCAGGGCGCCACCGGCGGCGGGCTGCAACCGCTGTCGCAGGCCATCATGCTGGAAGCGTTTCCGCCGGAAGACCGCGGCAAGGCGATGGCCTTCTGGGGGCTGGGCATCGTGGTCGCGCCCATGCTCGGGCCGGTGCTCGGCGGTTGGATCACCGACAACTACAGTTGGCGCTGGATTTTTTATCTCAATCTGCCGGTCGGTATCGCGGCCATGGTCATGTCCAAGCTCTTCATCTTCGATCCCCACTACATCGGCCGCAAAACGCGCGTGGACTGGTGGGGCATTTCTTTCCTGGCGCTGGGCATCGGTGCGCTCCAGATCATGCTCGACAAGGGCCAGGAGGAGGACTGGTTTTCCTCCGACTTCATCCGCGTGCTGATGGTCATCACCGCCGCCGGCCTGGTGTTGTTCGTCATGCGCGAGCTCCGGGAGAGCCAGCCGATTGTGGACCTGCGCGTCTTCAAGGTCCGCACCTACGCCGCCGGCGTTTTTCTCATGTCCGTGGTGGGCTTCGTTCTCTACGGCAGCATCGTGCTGGTCCCGATTTTCCTGCAGACACTCCTCGGCTACCCCTCGCTGCAAGCCGGATGGGCGATGCTGCCGCGCGGTCTCGGCGCATTTATAGCCATGCCGTTCATCGGCGTGCTGATGTCGAAGGTGGAGCCCCGCAAGCTGCTGTTTCTCGGTTTCCTGGTAGCGGCGTACTCGATGTGGGACCTGGGCAGCATCAACCTGAACGCGGGCTACTGGGACGTGTTCTGGCCGCAGTTCATCCAGGGCGTGGCCATGGGCTTCCTGTTCGTGCCGCTGACCACCATCACGCACGATCCCATCCCGAAAGAACGCATGGGCAACGCCACCAGCGTGTTTAACCTGATGCGCAACATCGGGGGCAGCGTCGGCATCGCCATGGTAACCACCATTGTGGCCCGCCGCAGCCAGGCCAACATCAACATCTTCGGTGCCAACGTCACCCCGTTCAGCCCCTCAGCGCAGCAGTTGATCGCGGCCGCTCGCGCCGGCTTCATGGCCAAGGGGATGGATGCTTACACGGCGACCCGGGCGGCGTACGCGGCGGTGTTCGGCATGGTGCAACAACACGCCGCCATGGTGTCGTTTGTCGGAGCTTTTCGCTTGTTGGGGATTATGTTTCTGTGCGTGATCCCGCTGATTTTCTTGATGAAGAAGCCGCGCCATGCGGGTGGAGCGGCGCCGATGCACTAGAGTTTTGTTCGCGAGACCCCGAATGAAAAACACAGAGACGCGGAGACACAGAGGTCGCAGATCAAGAAACTCTGTCTCCGTGGCTCTGTGTTCGTCAGTTTGTTCAAGCTCAGGAAGCGGCGTGCGCGGCTTCGCGGAACTGCGGCAGTACGTCGCGCTCGTAGATCTCCAGCGTCTGCTCTTCCTCGCCGCACATGAGATAAATGTTGAACTGGGTCACGCCGAGCGAAGCCAGCTTGCGCAGCTTCTCGCGATGCGCCTCCACCGGCCCGACAAGGCAGAAACGGTCCACGACATCGTCATTCACGAATTCCGCGTTGTTGCTGCCCACCTCGCAATGGTGCAGGTAGTCGTATCCGCCGCGGTTCTGCACGTAGGAGGTCAGCGCCGGCGGCAATTGGTCCTGCGGATACTTCGCCAGCAAATCCACGACGTGGTTGGAGACCAGCGCCGGAAACCAGCGCACGTGCTCGCGCGCCGTCTTCAGGTCGCCGGACACCCAAACTGGCGCCGCCGCCATGATTTCGATCGCCTTGGGATCGCGGCCCGCTTCCTGGGCGCCCTGGCGCACGAATCCGACGCACCACTCGATCAGGTCAGGCTCGGCAAATTGCAGGATGACACCGTCCGCGATGCGCCCGGCCAGGTTCAGCACCTTGGGGCCGTAGCCAGCGATCCACACCGGCGGCGCGCCCGGCGACCACGTCAATTTCGCCGGCTGCCCGTCGTACTCAATTTCCTTGCCGGAGGTGAGCGCGCGGAACTGCTCGATCGCATTACCGAGTTGTGCGACCGTCACCGGCTTTTTCCCAAGCACGCGCCGCGAACTGTCGCCGCGCCCGATGCCAAGCTGCATGCGCCGTCCGGAAATCAGGTCCAGCGTCGCGAACATGCTCGCGGTCACCGTGATGTCCCGCACTGCGGGGTTGGTGACGCAGGGTCCGATCTTCATGCGGTGGGTGTTGGCGGCCATGAGCGTCATCAGCGGGTAGGGGTCCATCCACAGCACGTGGGAGTCGAAGATCCAGCCGTACTCGAAGCCGGCTACCTCCGCCTGCCGCGTCAGGCTGAGGATGCGATCCACGGTCATGTCGGGCTTGAACGTAATGCCGAACTTCATGCGCCCTCCCCCAGAACCCCAAGAGGCGCGGATTCTATTACAACGGAGATTCACAAGCCAGTAGCTTAAGGGAGTTGGCGGAGGAAGTCGGCGGGTGAGCAGACATTCACGGAGTGGCGGCCGCGCGTCGGCTTAAAGTCTCGAATGTTACCGGTAATCAGGGCATCGGCCTGGCCGGCAGCGGCGACCTCAAGGAACGGAAGGTCGGTTGAATCGGGCAACCACACATCCAAGACTCCAGCAGTGACCTGTTCCCCGTCTCGGATTATGTATTCGAGAATGCGATCAACCTCGAAGGTGTGAAAACCGAACGCGGGACGAGCCAGAACCTCGAGGTATTCACTCACGATGCGATGGTCGTACAGCACAACAAAGACGTCGGCAACCATGAATTCCAGGATTCTACCGGGAGGGCCGTGAGACTTGAGGAGGCCAGACACGAGAACGTTCGTGTCCAACACGACCCTCATGACGATTTACGCTTGGCGCGGACCGCGCGAATCTCCGCGTCAATGTCGGCCGGCGAAAGCTTTCCCAGGCCGCGGCGGGCCGCTTCTTTGCGTATCCGCGAGAGCGCCCGTTGGGCTCTTGCCTGGCGGATGATGTGGGCCGTTTCCTCCAGATCGTCTTCCTTGACGCCGAGCATCATGGCGATCGGCTTGCCGTTCGCCGTCAGCACCAGGTCCTCTTTTTGCACCAGCTTGCGCACGTAGCCCGGCCGATTCCGCAGCTCTCGCGTAGTCAGAAATTTCATGGCGCACCTCCGTAGCCGATATGGCTACGATAGCGCGACGACGGGAGATACGTCAATCCCGGAGAGGGGTACCACAAAGGCGGACGCGGGCGAGCACGCACTCCAACCGAATACTCGAGAGGCGCGGATTCTAGCGTAGAATGGCAAGTCGCCAGTTTCTAAAAAACGGTTATGAAGGCAGCCTCTATCAAGGCACTTGTAATTGCCATCATGTTGTTTCCCTTCCTGTGGGTATTTGGGTTCTATCTCTTAGTCTTCCTGCTTAAGTGGACCATCCTGCGGAGCGTGCAATGGGAGCGGCCGCCTTACATTGCACTTGTTGTCGCTCCGCTCGCCGCAGCTTGGATTTCGTTTCGCATTTACCGGTACTTGAAGAGATATTTCGAGAACTGGCAACCTCTGTTCCCGGAGCGCTGAAATGGCATTCGACACGATCATCGCCAACGGCACGATTGCAACCGCCGTAGATACCTACAACGCCGACATCGGCATCACGGACGGCAAGATCGCCTCCATCGCCGCCTCGCTCCCGCGCGAGCAGGGCAAGAACGTCATTGATGCCAGGGGCAAGTACGTTTTTCCCGGCGGCATTGACGTCCACACCCATCTCGACATGCCTTTCGGCGGCACCACCAGCTCCGACGATTTCGCTACCGGCACGCGCGCCGCGCTCTACGGCGGCACCACCACGCTGATCGATTTTGCCATCCAGGGCAAGGGCCAGAGCCTGCGCACCGCCTTCGATACCTGGATGAAAAAGGCCGACGGCAAGGCGCATTGCGATTACGGGTTCCACTGCATCATCACCGACCTGCCCGACGCCTGCATCGAGGAAATGGGCCAGATGGTGCGCGAGGGCGTTTCGACGTTTAAGTTGTTCATGGCCTATCCCGGCGTGCTGATGCTCGACGATGGCAGCATCTTCAAGGCGCTGCGCGCCACCGCGAAAAACGGCGGCATGGTCTGCATGCACGCGGAAAACGGCAACGCCATTGACGTGATCGTGCAGCAGGCGCTGGCGGAAGGAAAAACCGCGCCCAAGTATCACGCTCTCACCCGCCCGACCACGGCGGAAGCGGAGGCGGTCAGCCGCGCCATCGCGCTAGCCGAAATGGCGGGCGCGCCGTTGTACATCGTCCACCTCAGTTGCAACGACGCGCTGGGAAAAGTCCGCGAGGCGCGCGATCGCGGTCTGCCGGTTTACGCCGAAACCTGTCCGCAATATCTTTATCTTTCGATCGAAAATTTCGATGTGCCCGGCTTCGAAGGCGCCAAGTACGTCTTCACTCCGCCGCTGCGTGAGAAGTGGCACCAGGACAAGCTCTGGCAAGGGCTGAAGCACGACCAACTGCAAGTGGTTTCCACCGACCACTGCCCGTTCTGCTACAAGGAGCAGAAGGAAATGGGCAAGGGCGATTTCACCAAGATTCCCAACGGCGGCCCCGGCATCGAGCACCGCCTGAGCCTGGTCTATTCCGGCGGAGTCGCCTCGGGACGCTTCAACGTCAACCGCTTCGTCGAAATCGTCTCCACCACGCCCGCGAAACTGTTCGGCCTCTACCCGCGCAAGGGCGCGATTGCTGTCGGCAGCGACGCTGACCTCGTCGTTTTCGATGCCAAGCGCAAGCACACCATCAGCGCCAAGACGCACCACATGAGGGTGGACTACAGCATGTTCGAAGGGATCACGGTCACCGGCATGCCGGACCTGGTGATGTCACGCGGGCGCGTGGTGGTGGAGGGAGATAAATTTCACGGCAAGCCGGGCACGGGAAACTTCCTGAAACGGGCGGCGTATTCCGGGGCGTAGAAGAAGATTGACCACGGATGCACACGGATCGGAAAAGAAATGAAGAATTAAGAATGCAGAATGGAGAATGGAACTGCGGTCGCCGTTTGCTTTCTCATTCTGACTTCCGGACTTCTTAAATCTTACTTCTTTCAGATCCGTGTAAATCCGTGGCGATCCGTGGTTTGTTTTCGGTCTTAGTGCTGGTGGTACTCGTACTCTCGGTACAGGGTGTACACCAGGTAAGTGGTGGCTCCGGCGACCTTTTCCTGGTACGCGGTGTCCACAATTTGAATGCGCCCGTGTTGCTGTTCGGCGATGTGTTCGGCTTCTTCCTTGGTGTCGGCATCGCCCTTAAAATCGCGCCAGCCGCCGGCCGCGGCCGCCGGGTCGAAGGCGAACACCAGATAACGTTTCAGCGCCATGTCGAGCCTCCCTACGAGGAGTGCGGCAGGGATTCTAGCAGGTCAGGCCGGGTACTGGCTCGCTGATACTTGCTGTGCCTTACCTTGACCCGTCTGCTATCATTTCCCACTTCCCGACCAACGGGACGGCTACGGGGGAGACTTGCCTAGTCAGCGACAGGTCAGATGGGCGCAATTGCGCGTGGGTCTGTTGGTAATTTTCGCCAGCATCGCTCTGGCGGTCCTGATTTTCCTGATGACCGGCCCCAGCGGGATGTTCACCAAGAAAATCCTGGTCAGCGCCTACGTCGACAACGCCGGCGGCTTGCGCGTCGGCGCCCCGGTGCGCCTGGAGGGGGTGGACATCGGCAACATCACCGCCATCACGGTCGTCCCCAGTCACGGCCTGACCCCGGTCCAGGTCACCATGAAGCTCAGCACCAAGTACAAGGGCGCGTTGAAGAAGGACTCCGTCGCCAGCCTGTCCACCGCCGGCGTGCTCGGCGAAACCTTCATGGACATTGACTCCCGCGCCGCCACCGGCCCTCCGGCTCAAACCGGCGACATCCTGCCCACCAAGGTCAGCCCGCAATTGCAGGATGTGGTACGCTCCAGCCAGAGCACGCTGGAGAACGTGGACATCCTGGTCCGCCGCGTGGACCGCATCCTCACCCAGATCGAGAGCGGCAACGGTTCCATCGGCAAGTTGATTTACGACGAGGCCCTGTACGCCCGCCTCAACAACACCCTCACGGAAGTGCAGAGCATGGTGACGCAGATCAGCGAGGGCAAGGGCAGCGTCGGCAAGCTCATCTACAGCGAGGAACTCTACGACAAGGCCAAAGCGTCGCTGGACAGCCTCGACAAGATCATCGACGAGGTCAACCAGGGCAAGGGCAGCTTCGGCAAGTTCCTCAAGGATCCCACGCTGTTTGACAACGCCAACGCTACCATCGCCAAGGCCAACACCCTAATCGGCGACATCAACGCCGGCAAGGGCGCGTTGGGCAAGTTCGCCGCCGATCCCGAGTTCGCGCGCAAGCTCGACAACACCATGACCAAGCTGTCCTCCATCGCCGACAAGATCGATTCCGACAAGGGCACCGCCGGCCTGCTCCTCACCGATCCCAAGGTCTATAACAACACCGAACAGATGCTGGTGGAAACCCGCAACCTGGTCAAAGCCATCCGCGAAAATCCCAAGAAGTACCTCACCATCCACTTCAAGATTTTCTAAGAGGTTCGCGGGCGCTGGCCTGGGAGCAGTTGACGATAAGCTAATTAGCTAATATGGTTAGCTAGGTATGTATACCGTACATCAAGCGAAAACCAACCTGTCTCGCCTCATCGCCGATGCTCAAGCCGGCAAGGAAGTGGTGATTGCACGCGGCAAGACTCCGGTCGTTAAGCTGGTTGCTGTCGGCAGCAGCCGCAAGAGGCGCATTCCGGGGAAATATAAGGGCCGCATCTCGATCAAACCCTCGTTTTTCAACCCGATGACCGATGAAGAGTTGAAGGACTGGGGCTACGAGTGAGGCTGTTGCTCGACACCCACGCGCTGCTTTGGTGGTTGTTGGACGATCCATCGCTGTCAGCCAAGGCGCGCCGCGCCATCGCGACGACCGACAATGAAATCTTTGTTTCTGCCGCGTCCCCGTGGGAAATGGCAATCAAGAACAAGCGCGGGAAGCTGGACGTTCAGGACCTGCTCGATCGTTTGACGCAGGAACTGGAGGAAGAAGGCTTCCGCGTGCTGCCCATCTCGATTGAACACGCGCTCCGGGCTGGAGCGCTCGTCGAGCACCACCGAGATCCGTTTGACCGCATGTTGGTCGCGCAGGCTCAGGCAGAGCATCTTCCCATCCTCAGTAATGACGCCGTGTTCGACCGCTACGGCGTCAGACGCATCTGGTAACCGGGGATAATCACAGCCGATCATGATCGCGCGTGCCAGGGTGTTCTTAGCTATCGGCCATGGGCGCTTTACCCTTCCGCTTTGCGGCTGTACACTCATCGGTTCACATATCCACTCCGAGGTTTCCTATGCGCTGTCTTCGATTTATTCCGGTGCTGCTGTTCTTGGTGTCGGTGTGCGGTGCGCAGACCGCATCCAACCCATCCGGCTTCTCGCTACCCTCCGACCTGCCCACCATCACAGCCTTCGACGTCAGCGCCATGGATAAATCCGTGGATGCCTGCACCGACTTCTACCAATACGCTTGTGGCGGCTGGATGGCCAAGAATCCGGTTCCTCCCGACCAGGCCATCTGGGGACGCTTCAGCCAACTCCAGGAGCGCAATCGCGACGTGCTGCACGCCATCCTGGAAAAGGCCGCGCAGCCGGATGCCAAGCGCAGCGCCGTGGTCCAGAAAATCGGCGACTTCTACGCCTCCTGCATGGATGAGGCGAAGGCGAATACCCTCGGCGCCAAGCCCTTGCAATCGCAACTCGACCGCATCGGCAAAATTGCCAGCCGCGCTGAACTCATCACCACGGTGGCGTATCTGCAGAGCGTCGGCGTCCCCGTGCTCTTCCAGTTCGGGCCCTCGGCGGACTTACACAAAGCCAGCCTGACCATTGGCCAGGTCAACCAGGGTGGCCTGAGCCTGCCCGACCGCGATTACTACCTCAAGGACGATGCCAAGTCCGTCGAGACCCGCGAGAAGTACCTGGCCCACGTCACGAAGTCGCTCGAGTTGCTGGGCGATAATCCCCGAACCGCTGCTGCTGAAGCCAAGGCCGTCATGAGCATCGAAACCGCGCTGGCCAAGGCATCGATGGACCGCGTGGAGTTTCGCAAGCCGGAAAACCGCGACCATCCCATGACGCCGCAGCAGCTTGCGCAGCTCGCGCCGGCCTTCGATTTCCAGCGGTACTTCGTAGCCACCTCGGCGCCACCGTTGGAGAAGGTGAACGTCACCAATCCCGAATTCTTCAAGCAGACCAGCGCCCAGCTCGAGTCCATCTCTCTGAACGACTGGAAATCGTACCTGCGCTGGCATGTAGTTCGCCACGCGTCGCCATGGCTCTCCACTCCCTTTGTGACGGAGGAATTCGGGTTCTACCAGCAGTACCTGCAAGGACAGAAAGAACAACAGGCGCGCTGGAAGCGCTGCGTACGGTTGACCGACCAAAAGCTCGGCGAAGCTCTCGGCCAGCCCTACGTGGACCTCACCTTCGGCGCGGAAGGCAAACAACGCACCCTCAAAATGGTGGAGGAAATCGAGAAGGCCATGGGCGAAGACCTGCAGTCCCTCTCCTGGATGACGCCGGAGACAAGGAAGGCCGCCGCCGTCAAGCTCGCCGGGATCAGCAACAAGATTGGCTATCCTGACAAGTGGCGCGACTATTCCAAGGTCAACGTCGTTCGCGGCGACTTCCTTGGCAACCTCAACCGCGCCGACAACTTCGAGCGCATGCGCCAGTTGAACAAGATCGGCAAGCCCACCGACAAACTGGAGTGGGGCATGTCGCCGCCCACCGTCAACGCCTACTACAACCCGCCGCAGAACAACATCAATTTCCCCGCCGGCATCCTCCAGCCGCCCTTCTATGACAACAAGATGGACGACGCAGTGAACTTCGGCGGCATTGGTGCGGTGATTGGCCACGAACTTACCCACGGCTTTGACGACCAGGGCAGCAAGTACGACGCGGTGGGCGATCTGCGCAATTGGTGGACTGAGGCCGACAAGGCCGAGTTCGAAAAACGCACCTCCTGCATCTCCGACGAGTACGACCAGTTCGTCGCAGTGGAAGACGTGCACCTCAAGGGGCGGCTCACGCTCGGTGAGAACACCGCCGACAACGGCGGCATCCGCCTCTCGCTGATGGCGCTGCGCAACAAGATGGCAGAAGAAAAGCACACGCCCAAGCCGATTGACGGCTTTTCCCCTGAGCAGCGCTTCTTCCTCTCCTTTGCCCAGATCTGGTGCCAAAACGTCAACCCCGCGCAGGCGCGGTTGCGTGCGCTCACCGATCCGCATTCGCCAGGCCGCTACCGCGTCAACGGCGTGGTGTCGAACATGCCGGAGTTTCAGCAGACTTGGGGCTGCAAGCCGGGCCAGCCGATGGTCCGCGCCAACGCCTGCCGCGTCTGGTAACGGCAGTGCGGCACACGCCCGAGAAGGTCGTCATCCTGAGCTCGCGCACGCTGATCGCGCGAGTTCAGGATCTTGTAATTTCCTTACGCCCGCGCCAACCACCATCGACAAAAAAGCCCGGCCTCTTCGCCGAGCTTTCTAGAACTGAAGCCGAAACTCAGAACAAGACAAATCTCTTCTTTTTCTTCAGCTTGTCCTTCGCTCCGTGCACCTCCGCCGTGGTGAGGATGGGCTTGGTCTGGTTCGGGCTGGCGCCGGAGTCCACGAATCCCGGCTTGATGTCGATGTACGCCTGCTCTCGCAGCTTGGTCAGGTAGTCGCGCAGCGCGGGCTGCAATTTCTGGAAGTAAATCGCTTCCTGGATATTGGGCTCCACGGTTTTCAGCGGAGGCACGCCGGCCGCCAAGTGCTCCGTCACCTTCAGGATGACGAATCCCTGCTTGGTGCGGATCACGTCGGTGACATCGCCCGGCTTCATGGCGAACGTGCGGTCTTCCAGTTCCTTTGCCATCGTGCCGCGCTTGAACTCGCCCAGGTCACCGCCCTGCTGCGCCGACGGCCCGTCGGAATACTTCTTCGCCACGTCCTCGAAGTGTTCGCCACGCTTGATCGCCGCCAGCGCCGCTTCCGCTTTCTTCTGCGCCGATTCCAGAGTTTGCGTATCGGGCTGCGCCGGGTTGTTCTTGTCCACGCTGGGCTGTTGCGTCGAAATCAGGATCTCGCTCAAGCGCACTGTCTCCGGACGCGTGAACTCATTCTGGTGCCCGTCGTAAAAAGCCTTGATCTCGTCCGGCGTGACCTGCACGTGCGACCCGACGTCGCGCTGGATCACTTGCTGGGTGACGATCTGATTCTTCAGGTTCTGCTTAAAATCCTCGTAGGACACTCCCTGGGCTTGCGCCGCCTTTTCCAGCGCCTCCATGCTGTCCAGGTTCATGGATTTCCGAATTTCATCCAGCCGCTTGATCAGCTCCGTGTCCCCCGTGATGCCCAGGTCCTGCGCCTTCTGCACCAGCAGTTGCTGGTCGATCATGTCGCGCAGCAAATCCTTGGTGCGCTTGGCCAGCTCCTGGTCGGCCGCAGTCCCGGTGCCAAGCTTCTCCGCCACCTCGCGCTTGGTCTCCTCCAGGCTCTTCAGCACCTCGGACCGGGTGATGATGCCGCTGTTCACGCGTACGATGATTTCCTCGACCACCGAATCGGCGGCGAAGGCGGCGGCGCACACCAGGCCAGCGCCGGCCAGCAATACGACGGATTTTCTTAGAATACGTTTCATGGCCTACCCGCTCGGATTTCCCAGGACTGCATCTGAATTTTACATGGCGGGGGCAGCCGCGGGCTAGCGAGGGAGCGGCTTTTTGCTATGCTTTCCAACTCCCGAGGTTGCGCATGAAAACCCGTTTGCTCCTGATCGCGCTTCTCCTGGCCTGCATGTCCGCCGCGCAAGTCGGCGAAGAGAAAATTCCCGACCTCGCCCGGCTCAACGCCATGGCCGCCCGCTTCGCGCCCACGCCCCTGCACGTGGACACTGCCCGCCTCTCCACCGGCGACCGGAAAGCGCTGGTCAAACTCATCCAGGCGGCGCGCCTCCTCGACACCATCTACATGAACCAGCTCTGGAGCGGTGACCTTGCCCTCTATAAGAAGCTCCAGGCGGATAAAACTGCGCTCGGCCGGGCGCGCCTGCACTATTTCTGGCTCAACAGAGGCCCCTGGTCCGATCTCGACGAATTCCGCGCCTTCATTCCCGACGTGCCCGCGCGCAAGCCGCTCGGCGCCAACTTTTATCCGCTCGACATGACGAAGGACGGCTTCGAGCAATGGCTCGCCACGGTTCCCGCCGACCAGCAGGAGCAGGCGAAGGGCTTCTTCAGCGTCATCCACAAGCGCGGCACGGTCATGAGCCTCATGCCCTACAACCAGGAGTACCGCGCCGATCTGGAAAAATGCGCCGCGCTCCTGCGCCAGGCCGCCGCCCTTACCGACAACGCCTCGCTCCAGCGCTTCCTCAGCACCCGCGCCGACGCCTTCCTCTCCGACGACTACTACCAGAGCGACCTTGCCTGGATGGACCTGGACGCGCCGCTCGACATAACTATCGGCCCCTACGAGACCTACACCGACGAACTGTTTGGCTACAAGGCCGCCTACGAGGCTTACATCAACATCCGCGACGACGCCGAATCCGCCAAGCTTGCGGCCTTCTCGCACGCGCTACAGACCATCGAGAACAATCTTCCGGAAGACCCGCAGTATCGCAACTCGAAACTCGGCGCCTCGGCTCCCATCCGCGTGGTCAATGAAATCATCGCCTCCGGCGACGGCGCCCATGGCATCACCACCGCCGCCTACAATCTGCCCAACGACGAGCGCGTGGTGGCGCAAAAAGGTTCCAAGCGCGTCATGCTGAAGAACGTGCAGGAAGCCAAGTTCCGCACCGTGCTGATTTCCATCGCGTCGCGCATGCTGGCGCCCCGCGAGCGCGCCGACGTCAGCTTCGAGCAGTTTTTCACGCATATCCTGGCGCACGAGCTCATGCACGGACTGGGCCCGCGCCAAATCACCGTCAACGGCCAGAGCACCAACCCGCGGCAGCAGCTCAAAGAGCTCTACGGAGCGATTGAAGAAGCCAAGGCCGACGCGACCGGCCTGTGGGCGCTGCAATTCATGATGGACCACGCCACGGAACTGAATCTCACCTCGCTGCTGCACAGCGGTCCGGCCGCCGAGCGCCAGCTCTACACGACTTTTCTGGCTTCGTCATTCCGCTCGCTGCGCTTCGGCTCCAGCGATGCGCACGGCAAAGGCATGGCAATGCAGTTCAACTACATCGCCGACCGCGGCGGCTTCGTGCAGCAGCCCGATGGCGCCTTCGCCGTGGACTCCACGAAGATCAAGCAGGCGGTTCGCGAGCTCACCCACGACCTGCTCACCGTGGAAGCGACCGGCGACTACGCCGGCGCGCAGAAGATGCTGGCCCTCGCCGTCATTCGCCCCAACGTCGCCCAACAGTTGGCGAAGCTCGGCAACGTGCCCGTGGACATCGAGCCCATCTTCGTCACCGCCGACGAACTCGCACCCGAACCCGGCAAGCAAGTCACCCGGCACAAGGGCAAATCTTCCAACTCGCGCCGCAAGCCCCGCCGCCGGCAGTAGGAGGCGTTAGCGGTTCACAGTTTTCGGTAAGAGATCGGTGGGAAGGGCCGCTTACAACCGCGATGCGCGTTTGGACACGCTGCGCCACGAATACAGCCGCAGCAGGCACTCATGGCAACTGCTCAGATGCAGCCCGATAAAGCTCAGTGCGCGCGCTGTCGGTTTTCCAGATGGTAAGCGATCAATCCGCGAGCTGCCACAGCGCGGGCAACGCGAGATGGGCATGAACAGCGCAAATAGGCGATAGACAACGCCCGGCTTCGACATCGAAGTGCGCTCGGCAAAGTTGAGGCGCGCTCGCTCGATTATCGCAGATGAAAGTCCGCTGAGCCGCATGAAACCGAAGTGCTACGGTTCCTCCCAGCGTCCGGCGGAGCGAGAAGGCCGGGGCATGCTGCCCCGGCGCAGGCTCCGATGGAGATTTCGTTTACCGCGACAACCTGCGGCGGAAGCTTCCGGCCAATCCCAACACACCCGTGGCCATTAGGACAAGGGTGCCCGGTTCCGGAACATTGTAGGTGTAGCTGTCGATCGTCGCCGTTCCCGGACCCCAGGAGGAATCAAGCGAATTGATCTGAAACTCCAGCACGTCGCCGGCGCTCACGACGAAGGACAGCAAACCGCTAGCGCTCATACCGTTATTGACGGTGAGCAACGAGTTGCCGTTCAGCAGTACGGCAAAGGGATCGAACATGAAATCCGAGTCCTGCGTGACCGCGCTCCAAGTGAAGCTGACCGTGCCGGCTGAGGCGAAGGTGGTGAAATAGTTCGTGCTGCTGGGAAAACCCCAAGAATCCCAAAAGGCAACACCATAGTCGGCGCCCTGCATGTAGAACCCGCTCGAAGGGTCACTTGTGCACGTGCTGGCACGCGCTGGACAGTCGGGTGTTACAAAACCATTGGAGCTAGCTGATTGGCCCAACGTGAAGTCCCCAGGGTTGAAACTGTCTGCGAGCATGGGAACCGCCACTAGCAACATCATCGTCAGGGCAGCCAGAACTAGTTTGCGCATTTGGTTAATTCTCCCCTCACAGAGGCATTTGGATCGGCCCAGAGGAGGTGAAATCTGCGCTCTGCGCTAGTGTTACCAGCAATTTACACGCCACTCCCGAAAGTCTTTATTCGCTTGTGCTTCCTGACCTTTTGGCGTCCAGGGCGCGGCGAATGGGCAAATTCTTGCAACTTCCGGTCCAACGAAATCCCACCTTTGGGGATGGTGCCGGGGTGAGCGGGCAGGGCGATGAGTTTTTCAACACCAGGCTTTCAGCCCTTCCATGCCCCCAGCGCCTTGCGCACAAGGATGAGCTGGCCTAGGTGGTAGGAGTTGTGGTCGGCGACCAGCAAGGCTTCGCGGAGGATGGTTTGGCCGTCTCCCCAGAGGATAGGTGCAAGCAGGTCGGTCTTGGGATTGGTCACGAGCTTGCGCATGGACGCCAGATCGGTGCGGAACTGGCGCACGCTTTTCACCCACCCACCTGGCGGTGGCGCTGCCGTTTTCGGCCAGTAGCCTGCGGGCCAGGCGAGCGGCCGGTATTGCGAGTTGCGGCTGAAGTCCAGGATGTCCCACTGCGCAATGCGCATATGCTCCAGCAATTGCCAGGCTGTGTGCGGCAGGTTGGGCGGCTTGATGCCGCGGAGCTTGGGCGGGAGCCCGCGAACGGCTTGGTCGAAGGAGGCGTGGGCGCCGCCGCCCGAGAGTAGCCAGGTGAGCCAGTGGCGGAGAGATTTGTCAGGATTCATGGTCGCTCCCAAGAAAAGGTTATCCACGGATTTGCACGATGCACACACGGATCAGACGAAGTCAGAATCAAGAAATCAGAGGTCAGAAAAAATTCGAATGAAAACCTGTGAGTCCGGCGTTGCTATTCTTCACGCTGCACTCTTGGATTCTCAATTGCTTTATCCGTGTTCATCCGTGGGAATCTGTGGTGAATCCTATTGCTTTTTCTTCTTCTGAAAGATTCCAAGGATTCCGCCAATGCCTTGCTGCATGCCTTGCGCGGGCACGGGGACGGTGTTGCCGATGAAGCCGCCGACGTCGGGGAGAAAGACCGGATTCTGGGTGGTGCCCTGGATGAGGAAAGGGATCGGCTTATTAGCCTGGCCGAGGCCGGTGACGCGCTGCAGTCCGCCGACGAGGCTGGCGTTGTTGTTGAGCTTGGCGGCCATGCGGAAGTTCAGCGCGTTGGTGTTGGACAGCGTGCCCGCGCCGGTGATGGCGCCGAGCTCGGGAATGAGGATGGAGAGCGAGTCGGCGCGCATGCCTTCGGGCGCGATCCGCAGGCGCGAGGTCATGGTCTGGATGGTGGTGTCGGAGCCGGTGCGGAGGCCGGCGAGCAAGGCAATGGCGCTCATTTTGGAGCCGAGGTTGAAGTTGGCGAGCTTGAGGTTGGCGGCATCGAGCGTGCCGGTGGTGACCAGCTTGTCGAGGGCGCCGTCGAGCGCGAGGTTGGCGGTCACGGCTCCGGCCTGCAGCGAGGAGCCCGCAGGCAGCGCGACGCCGAGCGCGGGCAGAAGTCCGGCGAGGTCGGTGATGGGAAGGTTCTGGCCGTTGAGCTTAAGGTGGACGACGGCGTCTTGGCCGCGGGCGTCGTAGTTGCCGCTGACATGCGCGACGCAGTTGCCGGTGCGGACTTCACCGCGGGCGAGCGAGCCGACCTGGCGCTTTAGGTCGTAGTCCGATATATAGGACAGGCTAACCGGCTGGCGCGCCGGCGATCCGGTCTTCACCAAGCGCAACTGCTGCGTCTTGACGGCGCCCTCGCTGTGCAGGGTCTTGCCGTCGGAGGAGAGCGTGCCGGTGAAATCCAGCAGGCCGGCGACGCCGGAATCGGCGGGGAGGAGGCCGGTTTTGGCGAGGTCCATGCCGGTGATGACGACGGAGGTCTGCAGCGGAGTGCGCGCGGCGTCGGCGCGGTCAATGGGGCCGGCGTGGCCGTCAATCTTCAGCTTGCCGCCGCCGGGGGTATTGGCTTCGATGGTGAACGGGATGGGCGAGGTGTAGGAGATGTTGCCGGCGTCCAAGGTGAGGTCGTCGTAGGTGGTCGGCGCTTTGCCGACGGCGGCGACCGAGATGCGTCCGTGGACGACGCGGAGTTTCTGTACGGAGAAGCCGGGCCCGGCGGCGGCCGGCTTGGCGGGCGATTCCCTGGTCGCGCCAAGAGAGGAGAAGTTCCATTGTGCGTTGCTGTGGACCAGGGCGACTTCGGGTTCGACGATGGTGATGGAGTGGATGTTGAGGGCGCGGGAGAAGAGGAGCGCGGGCAGGTCGAGTCCGACGTCGAGCGATTTGGCGTGGAGGAAGGGATTGGCGCTGAAAGCGGGATCGTCGGCGATGGAGATGTTTTCGGCGGTGACGCCCCCGGCCATCAGGGAGAGCGAGAGGTGTCCGATTTTGACCTCGCGGGCGAGGGCGGTGCGGAGTTCGGACTCGATGCGGGGGCGAAACGAGTCGGCGTCGAAGAGCAGGGGAAGGGCGATGACGATGATGACGAGGACGGCAACGACGATACCGATGATGATGAGCGCGCGCTTCATGGCGAGCGGAAGCATAATCCTGCCGAGCGGCTAGTGGCTAGTGGATCGCGTCGGGTCGATGGTTGATGGTCGTCGGTTCAGGATGGCGGTCGTGAAAAGTTAGTCCGGGTCATGGCGCCGTGGCGGCGGCAGTGCGGACCAGGGCGAGGGTGGTGGCGTCGTTGTCGCCGAGGGGATCGGATTCGGCGATCTGGAGCTCGCCGCGGGCGAGCAGGCGATGCTTGTGCTGGCTTTCGAGGAATTCGGTGACGCTGGAGAGGACGTTACGGCAGAGCTGATTCGCGTCGCGGCCCGGGTCTTCCTGCAGCGCCTGCTTGACGCGGTCGAGGCCGAACTCTTCTTTGTGCCCCTTGGCTTCCACCAGGCCGCGGGAAACCATAATCAGGGAGGAGCCGAGCGGCATGGCGCAGATTTGCGCGTCGTGGGTGGCGTGGGAGAACAGGCCAAGCGGCAGGCCGCCGGCTTCGAGGGGGCTGATGTCGTCGTGGTCCTTGAGGAGGGCGGGCGTGTGCCCGGCGTTGATGTAGCAGACGGTGCCAAGAACCTCGTTGTAGCAGGCGAGGAAAGCGGGAGCACAACGCACGCCGCCGGCGGCGTCCATGATGGCGCGGTTGATGTCGAGAAGCATGCTGATGAGGGCAACGGGCTCGTTGACGTCGTCGGCGTAGAAGATGTCGGCGGCGCCGTGGAAAACGTCCTGGACGGCGGCGGCGATGTTCAGGGCTTCGTCGCGCTTGCCGGCGATGTCGAGCAGGAGAACGAGAAGGCGCGCGGAACCCACCTGGATGAAGTCGAAGAAGTCGCCGCCAACGCGGGCGCCGCGGTACAGAGCGCCGACGCGGACGGTGGGAAGCTCGGGAAACTTGGCCGGCGCCGGCTTGCGAAGCTCGCGCGCCGGAGCGCGATTGCGGAAGAAAATCTTCATTCGTACCCCGTCGAAGGTGCGGGAAAGTTAACACAGGTGGTTGTCGGTTGTCAGTGCCGGTGTTCGGCCCGTTGTTGGTTCCGACTGCCGATAACCGTAGTTGGCAGTCGGCGCGGCCCGGACTTCGATGTAGGGGACAACGGGCTCGGCTACTTGCCGTATTTCAGGTAGAGATGCCGCGCCAGTTGTTCTTCGAGGTCGGCGTAGCCGGAGTGGATGGTGACGCGGAGGGCGCTTTCGGAGGAGGCGCCGTCGCCCAGGCGCTCGAGGATGGAGCGCAGCTCGGACATGCCGTAGGTGTCGTGGATGTACTCGGCAGCGGCGAGGGATTCGTCGTAGGCGAGTACGGCCTCAAACGGCGAGAAGCTGAGGAAGGAGCTCTCGAGGAAGGCGAGCGGGATCTGGCGCCCGCCGCGGTAGAGGTCGGCGAGGCGGCGCCCGCGCATGGGGCCGAGCGACTTGGGCTCGACCAGTTGCGCGATCCCTTCATTGAGCCACTGCGGGCAGCGTCCGCGGGAAGCCTGGTTGATGAAGGAGTGCGCGATTTCGTGCTTGAGGACGCGGGCCAGCTCCGGCGTGACGGAGGCGAGGCCCTGGATGGGAATGCGCAGCTTGCCGTCGTTGATGGCGCCGATCCAGGCGGGAGCTTCGGTGACGTCGAAGAAGGCCTGGTTGGTGTAAAGGGAAACGGAGATGTTCTGACGCGGCGAGATGCCGAGATCGCGCACCAGGTCGTTGTAGCCGTTTTCGAGCGACGCCTGGATTTGCTGGCGGAGGCTGGCGGAGGTGGTGGCGCCTTCGTAGTGGATGCTGAAGTGACCGGTCTCGGACTGGGAGAAGTCGGATTCGGCGGCGAGTTCGCGCTGCGCGCGGGCGAGATATTTCCGGACGTTGTCTTCGGGGCGCAGGACGAGCGAGCGCTTCCAGGCGGCGATGGCGGGCGCGAGGCGGTCGGCCGAGTAATGGGCGAAGCCGAGGATCATCCAAGCGTCGGCGGAATTGGGCGCGGCGCGAGTGGCGCGTTCGGCAAGCGGAATGGCGTCGGCGGGACGGGCCAGTTGAATCAACACGGCGGCATAGCTGACCAGGACCACGTCGTTCTGCGGCGCGAAGGGGAGGGCGCGATCGAAGTAGTAGCGGGCGCGCTCGCGGTCGCCGCGCTCGTATTCGTGGCGTCCGGCGAGAAAGTAGGCGGCGGCGGTTTGATCGGCATTGCCGGCGCGCTCGATCAGGGCCAGGGCTTCGGTGTCAACGCGGCCGTCCTTGATGATCTTGAGCGCGACCGCGTCGGAGCCGACTATGCTGGCGGCGATATTGGGGACCACGGCGGGCTTGGCGGGCGCGCCAGACGAGGAGCGAAGCGGGGGCTCCCCGCCGGATTCGATGCGGTCGACCATCGACTTGGGAATGGCATAGGTGTCCTCGCCGACCTCATAATAGACGCGCGGACCATTGACGGTGACCTTGTCGGCGGCGATGGTCCGCCCGTTCTTCAGATAGATGGTGTCCGCCGAAGCGAGGCCGGAACAAGTGATTAAGGCGATGATCCAGAAAGCTCGCACGCTGGCGCATTCTAGCATTGCTTTTTGCCGCTGCCGCGCGCCGAGTACCACGGCGGTGCCGGGACTTTGGTGCCTGCTGCTGGTCGCCTGCGGCGCCTGGGCGCAGACGGGCGCCAACGCCCCGCAGCCGGCGACGTCGGCGCCGGCGGCGCCCACCGCGCGTGAAACCGCGTCGGCGCCCGGCGCGGGCCTGGCGCTCTACCGCAAACTGCGCGCGGTGGGGCTGGATCCGGCGGCGGTGTACAACGTGCGCGACGCGGCCATCGACCGCGAAGACCTGCACATCACGCTCGACGACGGCACGCTGGCGTTTGTGCGCGCGGTGGACGGAAAGATCACGGGCGCGTTCTTCGAGGGCGAGGGTGAAGTGCTGCTGATTCCGCCTGACTTGGCGGAGCGCGGCTCGCTGGCCCTGTTCACCGGTGCGGCGGTGCTGGAAGAGAAGTTCACCAACGCGTACTTCCGATTCAACGACAACACGGCGGAGGAACTGAAGCCGGCGCTGCGTCCGGAGGAGGAGGCGCAGGCCTTCGTCGAAAAATACGACAAGGTGGTGCGCACGCTGGCGGAGGCGGACGCGCTGCGTCTGATGACCTCTTATCTGAACCAGCCGACGGATGGGGAAGACCGCCTGTTTCGCGCGCGCCTGCAGGGCGTGAAGCTGGGCGTGTTCGACGTTTATTTCGACACGCTGAGCGCCGAACAGATCGCGGTGCTGAAGCTGACGTACGCGGGAGGAACGGGGTATTACGACGTATTGTGTTCGTTTCCGATGAGGTCGGCGAGGTCCAGGGGTTCAGACGCAATCGAGAAAACCCCGGCGCCAAACCCGGGAGGTGACAGGGGTGGGACATCCGCGCTGAAAGTTACGAAGTACACGGTGAAGGCGAGGATCGAGCCACCGCACGTGCTGGCGGCGGAGGCGCAGCTCGATATTGAGGTGCAGCAGGGAGGAGAGAGGATTGAGTTCTTCGAACTGTCGCGCTACCTGAAGCTGACGGCGGTGGAAGCAGACGGAAAGCCAGTGGAGTTCCTGCAGAACGAAGCCATCGAGGGCAGCGCACTGGCGCGTCGCGGCAACGACGTGGCGGCGGTATTGTTTCCGGAGCCGCTGCGCAGGGGCCAGAAGTTGCGGTTGAAGTTTACCTACGCGGGAAATGTCTTGTCGGACGCGGGTGGCGGGCTGCTGTACGTGGGAGCGCGCGGCGTGTGGTATCCCAACCGTGGGTTGACGATGGCCGATTACGACCTGGAATTCCACTATCCGCAGGAATGGACGCTGGTGGCGACTGGCAAGCTGGTGTCGCATGAGCACGCCGCGGGAGAGCAGGTTGCACACTACGTTGCGGAGCGGCCCATCCCGGTGGCGGGATTCAACCTGGGGCGTTACTCGGTGGCCAGCGCCAGCGCCGGCGGCGTGCGGGTGGAAGCGTACGCGACGGCGGCCATGGAGAGCACGTTCGGAGCCCAGCGGCCGGCGGTGATCTTGCCCATCCAGCCACCGTCGCCGCGACGCGATCCGCGGCTGCCGCCAGTGATCGTGATGGCGCGTCCGGCTCCCGCGCCCAAGACGAAGGCGGAAGAGGTGGCGCAGAGGTCGGCGCGCGAGATTGATTTTTTCTCGCGCAGCTTCGGAGCGTTTCCCTACAGCTCGCTGGCGCTGTCGCAGATGCCGGGCCGCAGCAGCCAAGGCTGGCCGGGACTGGTGTTCCTTTCCAGCTACGCGTTTCTCACCCCGGAGCAGTTGCGGCAGGCACGGGTTGGGCCGATGGCGGCGCTGCAGTTCAGCGGCTTCATGCAGGCGCACGAGACGGCACACCAGTGGTGGGGCGACCTGATCGGTTGGAAAACCTATCGCGACCAGTGGCTGGTGGAGGCGCTGGCAAACTACTCCGCGATCCTGGCGCTGGAGAAAGAGCGCCCGGCGGACTGCAAGCAGATGCTGCAGGACTACCGGGCGGAGCTGCTGTCGAAAAATGCCGAGGACGAGGAATACGCACATGCCGGGCCGGTGACGCTGGGCCTGAGGTTGTCGTCGTCGCATTTCCCGGATGGGTTTGACGTGGTCAGCTACGGGCGCGGCGCGTGGCTGATGCACATGCTGCGCACCATGATGCGGGATGCGCCGGGTCAGAAGAAGGAAGGCGAGCCGTTCCTGCGCGCGCTGCGGACATTACGCGACCGGTTTGCCGGGAAGGAAATGTCGACGGCGGATTTCCTGCGCGCCATGGAGGAGGAAATGCCGGAGTCGCTGCGCTACGAGGGAAGCAAGTCGCTGCAGTGGTTCTATGAATCGTGGGTCAACGGGATGGCCATCCCGAAGCTGGAAACGAAGAACGTCAAAATCCGCAAGCAGGGTGCGGGCGCGGTGGTGACGGGCACGATCCTGCAGAAAGAAGCGACCGATGATCTGGTAACGGCGGTGCCGGTGTACGCCTCGGTGCGAGGGCGTCAGGCGCTGCTGGGATATGTGTTCGCCGACGGCAAAGAGAGCGAGTTCCGTTTGCATGCACCGGCGGGGGCGAAGAACGTGGTGCTGGATCCGTATGGGACGGTGTTGACGAGGTAAGAACCGCCGACAATTTTCGAATTGCAGAATTGCAGAATTGACGGATTCAAGGCATGAGCAAGGCAAAACATATCGGAATCGTGGCCTGCAGCGCGGAAGGCGCGGCGCTGTGCTATCGCACGATTTGTGTCGAGGCCGAGGAGATGATGGGCAAACACGATCATCCCGAGGTGTCGATGCACACGCACTCGCTGGCCGAGTACATGAAGTGCATCGACGAGAAGAACTGGCAAGGCGTGGCGGAGTTGATGCTGTCGTCGGCGGAGAAGCTGGCGAAGTGCGGCGCGGAGTTTCTGATCTGCCCGGACAATACGATTCACCAGGCAATGCCTCTGGTGCGGCCGCGCTCGCCGCTGCCGTGGCTCCATATCGCAGGTGCGGTAGGCACTGAAGCGATCCGGCGCGGGTACCGGCAGTTGGGGATCACGGGGACGAAATACCTGGTGGAGAGCAGCGTGTATCCGCAGGAGCTGGAGAAGCGGGGCATCGGGTGGCTGCGGCCGAAGGACGACGAGCGCGAGGAGATCAACCGGATCATTTTTGACGAGTTGGTGCGCGCCAGGTTTACGCCGGAGGCGCTGAGTTATTTTCAGCAGGTCATCGAAAGCCTGAAGCGGCGCGGGTGCGACGCCGTGGTGCTGGGGTGCACGGAGATTCCATTGCTGGTGAATAACGAGAATTCGCCGCTGCCGGTGCTGGATTCGACGCGGTTGCTGGCGAGGGCTGCGCTACGGGCGAGTTGTGAGTTGTGAGCGAAAAAAGATCAACGCAGACCGTGCGGAGGGTTGGAGAAAAGCAGGTCCTTCGACTCGGACGCGCCAACCCGCACGCCCAAGCTGGGCGTGCTGGTTAGTTGGCGCGTCCTCGCTCAGGATGACACCCGTTATTTTGTGGGGACAAAGTGAAAGTCTTTGTCACGTCGAGCGGTCACCCGGTGAATCGGAAATTGACGAAGGCGGCGAGGAGGAACGTCATGAGCGCGGCGGAGGTGGCGAGCCAGGCGCGGCGGCGCAGGGTGGAGAGTTCGTCGGCGAGGACGAGGTAGAGGGGGAAGAGCGGCAGGAGGTAGCGGTGCGCCGAGACGAGGGTTCCGGAGGAGAGCGTCACGACGAGCGTGGAGGCAAGCAGCACGGAGTAGCTGATGGGAAGACGGCGCGCGGCGTGGAGGAGAATGATGAGCGCCGCGAGGGTGCAGGCAAGGACGGTCCAGAGGTGGATGGCTTCGGTCCAGAAATCGAAGTGGCCGTGGGCTGCGGCGCTTTGTGCTGTGGTCCAGAGCGGGCGCAGCAGGTTCGGAGTCCATTGCGTGTGTCGCCAGTATTTTCCCAGGACGCGAGTGTAGAGCAGCGCGTCTCCCCAGCGGTCGTGCAGGTAGACGAAGTGAGCGACCAGGCCGAGCGGGGCAAGAAAAAATGAGAGCGCGCTGTGAAGAACACCGGCCGGAGATCCGCGCCCCACCTTCCCCAATCTCCCCATTGCTCCGTCACGCGTCGGAGACCTGTGCCACTGGCTGAGCAGAAATTCTGCGGCGATAGCTAGCACAAAACAGAAGGCCGGCGGGCGCGATGCGGTGAGCAGCCCGAGCAGGATGTTGGCGGCGAACCAGCGGCGGCGGCGTGCAAGGTAGAACGCCGCGAAACCGAGCGCGCAGAAAACGGCTTCGGCGTAATAGGCGGCGAGGAAGTAGGCCGAGGGGAATACCAGGAAGAGGAGGACGGCGCGCTGTGCCTTGAGGTCGTCGCGGGTGTAATCGAGCGCGAGGAGGTAGAGGAAGACAGCGGCGAGCGCGGTGGCGATGAGGTTGAGCAGGAGTCCGGCGGCGATCAGCGGTAGCCCGAGACGATGCAATGCGGCGACGGCGAGTGGAAAGAGCGGGAAGAAGGCGAAGTCGCGGGGTTCGTCGGCCCGATAACCGTGGGCGGAGATGTGGAGGTAGTAGTAGGCGTCCCAGCGGACAGCGCCGGTGCCCGGCGAGCGCATGGCGGCTTCGATCTGTGGCTCGTGGTTGGTGGTGAAGGCGATTTCGTCGGGCTGCGCGGGGAGGAAATGCGCGCAAGCGGCAAAGGTCAACAAAAGCACGACGCGCCAGGCGAGCACCAGGGTGAGGATGCGGGAGAGGCGCGGGGTTGCGAGTTGCGGGGAAGCAGGCGCGGTGGCCGAGGCTGTGGTCACGAGGGATGGGGCGGATTATATGGTCAGGCGGTCCGCCGGTCTATCGGTCTTTCGGTCGATCAGTCTGCAGGTGAACGACGGATGGAGGAATCCACCGAGAGACTCGATTTCCAGAAACGCTGGGCGAGTGCCCAGGCGCCGGCGGGGATGAGGATGGCGGCGCCGGTGATGGCCGCAAGGAGGCGCACGGGGATGGCGGCGTCAATGGCGGCGGAAGCGGCCCAGGCGGTGAGGGAGATGGTGGCCATGCAAATGCCGAGGTCGGCGGAGAAGACGCGCCCGCGGAATTGGTCGTCGCTGTAGAGCTGGAGCAGGGTGGTCGAGAAAGTCCAAATGATGGAGCCGCCGCAGTGGGCGACGATGACGCAGAGCATTGCGATCCAGACGTTGGGCGCGACGGAGATCGAGCCCACGCCGCAGGCGGCGGCAATGAATCCGAAGAGAATGCCGCGGCGAAGGCGGGAGTCGCGCTGACCGGCCCAGGTGGCGCCGATGAGCGGGCCGAGCAGGGCGCCGATGCCGCGCGCACCGATCAGGACACCCATTCCGAGCATGGCAGCTTGGCCGGCGGAGCCGCCGAAGCGGAGGGAGAATTCGCGCTCGCCGAGGATGGTGTAGATGATCCAGGTGGCGCCGATCATCAGGCCGAGGCCGCCCTTCACCAGTACGGTGGCGAGCAGGCGCGGGCGATCTTGCAGGTAGCGCAGACCTTCCATCATGGGCGAGAAATCCACTACCTCGCGCGGGCGCAGGCGTGGCAGTCCGGCGGCGTGGGGCTCGTGAAATCTCATGCCGCCGATGAGCAGAGCGGAGGCGACGAAGGAAAGCGCATTGAGGATGAACACGGCTTCACGCCCGAGGAAAACGGCGACGATGCCGCCGAGCGTGGCCCCGACGGCGAGGTCGAATGACCAGGTGATGGACGACAGCGTGTTGGCGACGATGACCTCTTCGCGCCGGGTGATGTTGGGAATGACGGAGTTGCGCGCGGGCTCGAAGAAGGCGGCGGCGACGGTTTCCATCACCAGCAGCGGGTAAATCAACCAGACGGTGGAGCGCGAGCGGACGAGCAACATCGACAGGACAATGCCGGCGCGGAGCAGGTCGGCGGTAATCATGACGCGTTTGCGGCGAACGCGGTCGTTGACCACGCCGGCGGAGGGGCCGACCAGCGTTTGCGGCAGGACTTGCAGAACCAGGGCGAGGCCGACGGATTGCGCGCGTCCGGTGAATTGCAGCAGCAGCGTGTACAGGGTGACGGTGTAGAACCAGTCGCCGATTTCGCTAACGATCTGCGCCAGCCAGAGGCGGCGGAAGTTGCGGTTGCCGCGTACCAGGCGCCAGTAGGCGGAGGGTGAGATGCGCTCTGCGGCGGAGGCGCTGAACTCGAGCGCGGTTTCGGGATTGGTGGACAAGTTGCGAGTTCCGAGTGGCGAGTTGCGAGCGAAAAGCTTTACCGCAAAGCACGCCAAGGACGCAAAGGAAAAGTCAGGAGTGAGAAGTCAGAAAGGCAAAGCAATACCGTCGGCGATGCGTGCTCCTTGTTGGTACTTCTTACTTTTGACTTCTTACTTCTGACTTCCTGGCGGCGTTGAATTGCTCGGACTGGCCGCGCGCGATGCTGAGCGTCTTCCATTCGGCGCCACGGAAATGCTTGGCAAGAAAAACGATCTGGCCGATGTGGTAGGCGTAATGCGCTACGGCGCGGTGCGCCGCCTGCAGGACGGTCAAGGGTTCGCCGCGGATTGTGACCGCGCGCTCCAGGTCGGCAGGCTGGAGCGAGGCCAGCGTGTCGAAAACGATCTTCCAGCCGGATTCCCACATTTCCAGGAGCTGGGCGCGGGTGGTGGAGGCGGAAATTTCGAATTCCTGGTCGCGATGACGATCGGGCTTTTCGCCATCGCTGGTGAGGAAGTCGGTGAAGCGAGAACGCAGGTTGCCGGCGATGTGCTTCATCAGCACGGCGATGCTGTTGGATTCGGGGTCGAGTTGGAGGAAGAGTTCGTCGTCGCGGAGCTGGGCGATGGCGCCTTCGGCGAGGCGCTTGTGGCCGCGCAGGGCGCGACGGGCTTCATCGAGGTAGGCGGTGCCGGTATCCATGAAGACATTGTAGTAGGGAACGGAAAGTCAATAGCGGCAAGAAGTCAGAAGTGCAGTTTCCGAAGGGGGAAGATCGGGATCGCGGGCGGTTCCTTCTTACTTCTCAATTCTCACCTGAGCAAAGAGGGCTTCCGACGGCGGAAGCCCATTCAAACCCTCTTCGGGAGCCCTGTGAACGTTAGTGCTTTTTGGCTTTCTTTTTTGCCTTCTTCTTCATTGGCATGGTTGTGGTTCCTCCTAAGGAACGTTTTCTCCCTTGCTTCAGAGCCCGGAGACCAAGGGGCCAAACCATTTGCAGTATGACCCTTTACTCTGACACAAGATATAGGGTCTTATGTGTAATCAAGTCAACAGAAATCTTTGCCGGTTCGGAGTTGCGAGTGAACTATCTGGTGGCGGCGCCGAGTCGTGGGAATGAGGCGCTGGGTTGCGTGCTCAGGGAAGCTCAACCGGAGCAAACTCAGGCTGAGGCCTGCATCCAAGAAATTGGCGCCTGTGGAAAGTGGAGCGGGCGCCAACATCGGAGTTGTTATGCGGCTCACTCCGTGCTAGAAAACGCAAGCTGGGAGAAGGCAACGCAGGCTGATGCCGGTTAACAGGATGGCGACGGCAAGGAAATCCGGGAAACACAAGCGGGAGGAAGTGCTGATCCCCGACAAGCTGTACTTCCGCATTGGGGAGGTGTCGCGGCTGTGCCGGCTGCCGGCCTACGTGCTGCGGTTCTGGGAGACCGAGTTCCCGCAACTGAAGCCGGCCAAGAGCAGCACCGGGCAGCGCATGTACCGGCGTCGCGACCTGGAAAACGCGCTGCGGATCAAAACCCTGCTGTACGACGATGGCTACACGATCGCGGGGGCGCGCCAGCAACTGCGATCGGAATCGAAGGCGCTCAAGACGCAGGTGGGACTGCCGTTCCCGCGGCGGGCGCCGTCCGACGGGCTGAAGCGTTTGCGCCAGGGACTGCAGGAGATCCTGGTTATCCTCTCCAGCAGCGCCAAGCGAGCGAGGGCGTAGGACAGTTCCAGGTCGAGTCGCAGTTTCAGCAGCAACAAAAACCCAGTTTCCTTTCATCAGAGACAACATGACCGCGAATGAAATCAAACGCATGATTTGCGCGCTGCTGCTGGCAAGTTTGCCGGCGCAAGGGTGGGCGCCGCATGAGCACCAGGCGATGGGGAAGGTGTCGGCGGCGAAGCTGGCGGTGAGCACCGATCCCGACAAACACGAAATGGTGGCGAAGCTGGGACCGCTGAAGTTGCCGGCGCTCACTGATCACATGGCGACCGCGCAACCGAAGCCGCAGTTCATGGAAATTCCGTTCGACGGGTGGATCACCGCGTATCATCCGTCGCTGCAAGATGAGGCAGGCAACCTGCTGCCGGGGCGCATGCTGCATCACGTGGCGTTCTGGAACTCAGCGCGCTCGGATTTTCTCTGTCGCAACAAAGAAGAGCACATTTTTGGCGCGGGCGGGGAGATGAACGACTGGCCGGCGCTGCCCGGGTTCGGATATCGCGTGCACAAGGGCGACCGGATTCGCGTCACCACCATGTTTCACAATCCCACCGACCAGAGTTACTCGAGCGCGTGGCTGGTGGTGCGGATGGAGTATCAGCCGGAGAGCGCGCGGCTGAAGAGCGTGTACCCGGCGTGGTTTGACGTGAAAAAGTGCGGCGATTCCTTGTTCCCGGTGCCGGCGGTGGGAATCGCGTTGCAGGCAGAGATACCGGTGAATTTTTCCGGGCGGCTGCTGGGCGTCGGCGGGCACATGCACGACTACGGCGAGCAGCTTGTGATCTCCGATGAGACGCAGAAACAGCCCATAGCGTCGTTGCGCGCGACCCTGGATGAGCAGGGACACATACGGTCCATGCCCGTAGCGGTGTTCATGGATCGTGGCGGGTTTCCGTTGCAGAAAGGCGATGCGGTTCTGGTCGAGGCGCGATACGGAAAGCCGCAGGTGACCCACGCGGAGGGGATGGCGATCGTGGTCGGGTATTTTTTGCCGGATGACGAGGCGGAGATGAAGGGGTTGGAGCGAAAGTGAGTTGACGGCACGTACCGGGGTGACCTAGCGCCGGTGCGTGATCTGTGACATATACTTCCGAGCCATGTACCTGGTTATTCTGTGCGCCATAGTAGCGGTGGCGGTGACCGTCTGGCTGATCATGGCCGGCGAAGGGAAATCACCAGAATCGCGGCGCTCGAATGCGCGCATTCAACTGGCCGTGCCGGTGGAAGTGGAATGTTTCGGAGAAGTGTTTAACGCCGCCAGCCAGGACATCAGCCGCGGTGGCATGTTGTTGAAGGCGAAAGCGCCCGTAAAGGTCGCGCAGCCGGTGCATCTCTCCTTTACCCTTCCGGAAACAACTCTGGTTGAGATTCCCGCCGTGGTGTGCCACCAACGAGGCGAGTTGTTCGGGGTGAAGTTCGATCCCACACACCGCCGGCGCGCGGTGATCGAAAAGTGGGTGCGGCACGCCTTCGAGGAAGATCACCGGCGGGCGGCGAAGGCTGCAGTCCAGCAGCCGGCTGAACCCTAGTTCTTCCATCCATCCATGCTTGAGGTTACTTCGGCGCCGGAGGCGGAGGCTCGATGCGCTCACGGAGCTTTGTGACCAGGCGCGAGGCGGCTTCGACGAGATGGTCGGAGCGCGTGCGCTGGCGGAAGCCGCCCTTGGGCTGTTCGGAGGCGGACCAGAGCGGGATGTGGGTCTTGGCGTCGTAGACTACGAGCTTGATGGCGCCGTTGGAGAGATTGCGGGTAGTGGAGGAGGAATCCTCCGTGCGGCCGGAGGGACCGACGCGCGTCTTGCTGGAGACGGAAGTGCTTTCCTCGTCGGGAGAAGTGACTTCGATGATGACGTCGGCCTCGGTGCGCGACTCCACCAGGCGGAAGCGTCCCCAGCCTTCCAGTCCCGAGGAGATGACGTTGAAGGGAATTTCGCTGCCGCCGGCGTTCTGCACAACCGCGGTCTTGGCGGCGGCAAGGCGCGCAGCTGGGGAAACCAGGGCGGGGTTGTTCGGCGGTGGCTCAGCTTTGTCTTTGGGTTTTTCCTGCGCGAGCAGGCCGATGGCGGCGATCAGCAGAGTGAAGAGCGGCAATGCGCGGAACAGAAATTGCATGGCGGTTAACCGCACCGATTATAGGCCTGACTAACTGGGGAAATGGAAGTAGACGTCCTGCTGCGAGGGGATGGGGCGGCCATCCATCATGGCGGGACGGAAGCGCCAATTACGAACCGCGGCGACGCACTTTTCCTCGATGCCGTGGCCGAGGCCCTGCAGAACCCTGGTTTCGGTGACGTTGCCCTGCGTGTCAATGGTGATCTCCACGATTACGTTGCCTTCGATGCCGGAAGGAATCTGCCATGGCAGGATGCCGGGATCTGGGAAGACAACCGGTAGGGCGGGCCGGACATCATGGCCGCTGCTGGGGCCTTGCGCGAGCGAGCCAAACGGAGAGCCGGCGCGCGCGGACTCGGAGGCGACGGGCTGGCCGGTGGCAGTGTTTAGGGCCGCGGGTCTAGGGCTTGGCTTCCGACGCGGAGCGGTGCGGGTGAGCGAGATCTGCCGTGTGGCGGGAACTGTGGTCGAGTCTGGCGCGGTGGAGGCACCACGATGCGAAAAATAGACGAGTTCGGTTGTCGTGCCGCCGTGCCCGAAGGCGATCTGGGACGGCGTGACGAAGATGGGCCGCGGCGGGCGTACCAGGAAGTACACCACAACACAGTGCAGAACGAACGACACCAGCAGCGAACTGTTCCAGCGGCGTCTTGAGGTTGGAGCCAGCGCGAACATGCCCATCCCAGCAGTGCTCACGACATTGTAGCCTGACTTCGGCACGGGCGAAGCAGGAACGGCGCGGTTGCCGTTGTTCCTAGCCGGCAGCCTGCGTGTGCCTGGTCTGCTTTTTGGTTT
Source organism: Terriglobia bacterium (assembly GCA_020073185.1). Classification (NCBI taxonomy): domain Bacteria; kingdom Pseudomonadati; phylum Acidobacteriota; class Terriglobia; species Terriglobia bacterium. Next base: position 2,681 of record JAIQFT010000038.1, on the reverse strand, counting down.
CGCCGCGCCACAGGGCAGCGGTCACTTTTTGCTCGTGCGACAACGAGGGTGAGACCCTCATTTCTCCGCTGCCCATGAACCGCTCGTGGTTCTCCTCCAATTCGCTGGGAACATAGCGGTAGTTGACCATCACGCCGAAAGAGTCGCGCAGGCCGTAGGGCCGCAGGTTGGCGAAGGGATTAATGGATTCCAGGCGCGCGCCGTTGGAGAAATGGAACTGGGCGACGGGATCGCAAGGCTTGTCGCCGTGGCGGAATTGGGTGAGGTAAACCAACGTCAAGCGGCGCAGTGGGGCGCCCAGCTCTTTCTGGTGCGCGATGGGGTCCTTGAGCAAGTGGAAGAGCGCGTCCACGGGGTTGGACTGTCCGGAGGCGCCGACCAGGTCGGAGGCGAAGTCGTCCAGCAGGCGCGCGAGTCGGTCCTGCGTGAATCCGTAGGGAAGGTGATGGGCATGCACCACCCGGGCCAGGTGTGCTACCGGCGAGAGGGTGCTGTAGTTATCGATCTTGGGTAGTTCCGCGCCGAGCTCGTCGACTACCTGCTTGATCAGAAAATTTCCAAAGGGAATTCCGCGCAGGCCGTCGAGACAGTTGTTGATGGAATAAAAGATGGCGGAATCCGCTTGCTCGGGCGGGAGCACGGGAGCGGTGATGTCGAGCAGCGGATCGAGGTGGCGCGCCAGGCCCTTGGTGAGCGCTACTTCGACGAAGATGACCGGCTCGCCGGCCAGAGCGGGCTGAAAGAAAGCGAAGCAGCGGCGGTCGGTTTCGAGGCGGCGGCGCAGGTCGGGCCAGCCGTTGATCTCGTGCACCGACTCATACTCGATCAGCTTTTCCAAAGTCAGCGCCGAGGTGTGCCAGCCGATGCGCTCCAGGCGCAGAAAGCCGCGATTGAACCAGGAGCGGAACAGGTGCTTGAGATCGGCGTCGACGACGGCGAGGTCGGGATGAGCCTGCGAGAAGCGCATCAGGTCGGCGCGCATGGCGACCAGGCCGTCGGTGCCGGCGGGCGCGGTGTTGATGCGGCGGAACAGTTCCTGGCGGGGCGGCTCGGCGGCCTGGGCCAGCCCGGCAACGCTGGCCGCTGTGGGGGCGCGCCGGTACTCCTCCAGCGCGCGCTGTACGGCGTCGCGGCTGGCCGCGAAGTCGAAGGCCAGCATCTGAAAAAACGCCAACTGCTGGGCGGAGTCGAGTTGCTTGTACTGCTCCAGAATGTGCTGTGCCAGCACGGTCTGCGAAGCTTCGCCGCGCTGCGAGAGAAGCTGGGTGCACAGCAGGCGCATGTCGGTGCCGCGAGCACCGCGCAGGCTACGAAGAAGGGTGGCGAAGAATTGCGGCATGGCTAAGACACCGCTACTCGAGCGGTCACCGGAAAGTATAAGCGGTATCCGGACAAAGCGGCGTGAGGCCAGGAAGGCCCTTCACCGATGTTACGTTTGGTCGTTCAGCCGAGGCCGTGTCATGGGATCCAGCAGCGGGAGCGGAGTCTCGGCAGCGTGCAGCCGTGCGATCAGCTTAGTGAGGGTACTTTGGTCGGCTGGATTCAGATGAGTGAACTCAATGCCCATGGCCATGTCCGCGTAGAAGACTCGAACCACGCCTGCGGCCGAGATTTCATGGTTGCCGATCTTGAGCAAAAGCGTCAGGGTGCGGCCTGCTGGCAATGGATTACCGGTTTCCACATAGCAACCAGTGAGACTGATATCGCCCAGTCTCGCCGCGAAGCCAGTGCTGCCGCGTGCGCTCGCAACAAAGACATCGCCAGAGACCGGGAACCGAGTGCGCGACCGTCGGTCTCTGAGGCGGCGGCGTACGTACTGGTGGCCATTCGCGCCGGGAATTTGGTAGCTGTCCAGTGCAGGTTGCGGTAGATCGGTCTGCCAGATGTTCTTCTCGGGCTGCAGGCACTCAAGGCCCACTTCATTGCCCCAGGACGTGCCGCTCTCCACGAGCCAGACAACTCGGAAGCGAGCCTGTCGGTTGCGATATTGCAGTCCGACGGTGTCGCCGCTCGATAATGGGATATGAACTCCCCCCAGTCGTGCGCCTGTGCCACTGATGTTTACGGTGCAAACGTGCTCGGAGAAGGGGGTCCCCTCGCGATTGGTTCCCCAGATTCGAACCGGCACTATGGCTGCCACACGCTCGCGGTCGCGACGGCCCATATGGACTCCTCCTCAACTGCAACGTTACAAAGGGCCGAATGGGCCACGGTTCCGCACACAAGAACCAATTGCAAACGTTTGGGAAAGCCGCATCTGCACGGTTAGGATATTTCGCCGCGCTGGCAGTCCACAAGGTGACTGTAGTAACCGGAAACGCGCAGCAAGCCAAAACCGAGCGATGGCCGGATGATGAGCCATGGCAACCAGAAGGCGGGGTTTATTGGTCGGGGAGAGAGGATTTGAACCTCCGACCCCCTGGTCCCGAACCAGATTTTTCAGCTTGTTGAACGTCTATGGAATTTTGTGGATTCTAAGTGATTGCTGTTGAACCTGTTGCGGCTCGGTAGTTGAAAGCTATTGAACCTTGTTGAAGTCTGGTGGAGAGTGTCCCGCTTTTAGTTGGAGGTTGAAGAGCGGCGCTCGGGATCATGTTACGCGACCTCCTGCTTAGTCGCAGCTTTTTCTGTTTCTCCTCTTCCTAGGATTGCTCTCAGTTGCCAGATGTCCTTCCAGCCCA
>JAIQFT010000037.1 GCA_020073185.1 Terriglobia bacterium | reverse complement strand
TACTCCCGCGCCGGGAAGATCGGAATCGGCCGTGCAGAAGTGGAATCTCGATGTCCCGCGCGAAAAACTTGGCGAACTCACGCAACCGAGTACGCCGCTGCCCGTGCCGAAATTCAGCTACTTACACCACGGGCTGCTATCAGCCTCCCTCACAAATCGCTTTCAAGACTGGGCACACCCGGACGCTAAGGTTAGGCTCCGCTGGCACAGCGACATCGATTCAGCCGTCAAGCTTGCTGATCCACTTGCCGAGGTGATTACACGTGAAGGCATATTCGAGGGACAGTTGGCGCGGTTCGGCCATGGCTTACAGCGCTCGTTCATCCTTGCACTCCTGCAGGAACTCGCGACGGGCGATGCTACGAATGCACCAGTCCTGGTGCTCGGCTGCGAGGAACCCGAACTTTACCAGCATCCTCCCCAGGTGCGGCACGTGGCTAGTGTGTTTCAACGTCTCGCGCAAACCGGGGCACAAATCCTCGTCTGTACACACAGCCCATTGTTCGTACACGGCGAAGGATTTGAAGACGTCCGACTGATTTGCCGAGACTCCAAGACGCAAGCGGCAAAAGTACATAGCGTAAAGTTCGACGACGTTGCCAAGATAGTCGCGGATGCGACAGGAAACCGACCATCACCGAAGCAAGGTGCTGCAATGAAAGTGGCGCAGGCCCTGCAACCGACTCTCAATGAGATGTTCTTCACATCAGTACTGGTTCTGGTTGAGGGTTTGGAAGACGCTGGCTATATTGCAAGCTATTTAGCACTGACGGATCGCTGGGAGGAGTATCGGCGCCTTGGTTGTCACATCGTGCTCGCGAGTGGAAAACACAGCATGATCCAAACACTTGCGATTGCCAATCTGTTAGAGATTCCAACGTTTACCCTGTTCGATGGCGATACAGACAAGATCAACAAACCAGAGCATCGCGTCAAACACGAGTCCGATAACGCAGCACTCCTGAAGATAGCTGGTTATCCAGCGGAAGCTCCATTGCCAAATGCCAACGTCTGGAAGCACTCGCTAGTCATGTGGATGGAAGATATCGGTTCTGCGCTTGCCGCAGATATCGGCAAAGCTGAATGGGAAAATCTGCACAATAGGGTCAAGAAAGAACTACAAATCATCGATGTTGCAGACTTGCACAAGAACGTTATCTTCATCGGAGAACTGCTTGCCTCCGCATGGAATGCCGGCATAAAATTTCCCACACTAGACATATTGTGTGACGTGATTCTCAATTTTGCTCGATCACAACGACTCGCAAAAAAGGTTGCTGGGTAGTAGGCGCTCTGGAAGCTATCATGGATAGGACGGCGGTTTCGTCGAGTAACATTGCGTCGATTGGCTACGATTCCGATTCAGGCACTCTTGAAGTCGAGTTCACCAACGGGAAGGTGTACCAGTACTTCAACGTGCCACCCGACGTTGCCGCCCGGCTGCTCGCGGCGCCTTCGATCGGCCGCTTTTTTAATTCCTACGTAAGAGAGACCTTTACGCACATAAAGCTCTGAGGTTGTAAGGAGGCGAAATTCGGCTGGCGCGTTCTATAAAAGGGGATGTCAAGAAACAATTTTCTGCCTTGGGGGCTGGCCCCCCTTTCCGCCAAATCAGACCTTGAGGTTGCCCCACCCTTGTCGCTCCCGGGTTTCGAGCGACAGGGTGGGCGTGTTCGGCCCTTTGGTGCCGCCCCCCTACGGGACTCCGAAGGAATTTAGGGGTGAACTTTCCCACGACTGAAGTACTGGGCTACTAGCGTTCGTCCCTCCGGAACTTCGCACTTCGCCCCTCGGTCATGGCAGGCGAAGAGTGTCGCTATGTCCCTCTCCGCTTTTGGGACCGCCCCAATAAGCAATCGCCAAATTGCGTCAAATCGCGGCTGCAGGCGCGCGCCAGCCCCCTCAACGCTCCACCGCGGGCGTACACTTCTTCGCGGTATCCCCTTTCAACGGCAACTTCTTCAGCCGAATATCAACCTTCTCAGCCCCAGTTCTTGGGGCGGCCTAATTCTCGCGAGGAGGACACTATGGCAGCCGTTGCCAAGCCCGCGATCGATGCGGAGACGACGATCCGCGCGATCGCCCAGGAGTGGGTCAAGCACCACAATGAGCGCAACATTGACAAGCTGCTGACGCTGGTCACCAACGATGTCCGCATGTGCGTGCCCAACCAGCCGCTGGCGGAAGGCCCCAAGGCCATGCGCATCCTGATGGAGCAGTTGTTCAAGGAACACGACACCCGCAATCTGACCGTGGTCACCACGCATATCGAGACCGGGGGCGACATCGCCTACAGCTTCGGTACCTTCAATCGGTACCTTCAAGATGAATATGCTGCTGCCCAGCGGCCGCCGGCTGGATGATGTCGGGAAATGGATGGTTACACTGCGGCGCGTGGGAGAGGAGTGGCGAGTCTGCGGCCACTGCTTTAACACCGACCTGCCGATCGCTTCGCTGACGGCGTGACCCGAGTACGCCCGTCGATAGGCGAGCGCGGACGGATCCACCCATTGCCGCTAAACATGAGGTCTCCCCACCCTTGTCGCTCGCGGGTTTCGAGCGACAGGGTGGGAATTTGCGGCGACTCCTCTGATCCGGCCGCCCCTATTGTCAAGCCCCCAAAACCCGAACTTTCCCCCTAACCCGCTGAGAATCCACCAGATATATCGCCGCCGTATGTGGCGGGTTTACCCCCTCCAGTTTGCTACTCTGAAAATAGGGACCATTGTGGTCGACTCTTCCATAACGCCGCTTGCTCGCCGGTCGCTCCCACCTTCACCGCTGTCCACCGGCCGCCTTACACGCGTGATCGACCTCAATTTTCAATTCCGATGCAGTTACCAGATTCCGCAATTCCTCCCCACGGTTACCGTCAGAAATCCACGGTATACCGTACGTAACTCATTGATTCCACTACTCACACACCCCAGAGGGGTATATGACAAACCGTACTACTAACGCCAACCTCGCTCCTCGCTGCCAGCACACCAAGCTCGACGGCTCGCCCTGCGCCGCTCCTGCCCGCCGCGCCCGCAAGTACTGCGTCTTCCACGAGGCCGCCCACGCCAAGCGCCCCGACTACGCCGTTCACCTCGTCGAGGACGCCATGAGCCTCCAACTCGGCCTCTTCCAGGTCATGCGCGCGCTCGACGACCACGCCCTCGATCCCAAGCGTGCCGCCCTCAAGCTCTACGCCTTGCAGATCGCCGCCTCCAACCTCAAGCGCCTGCACCAGGAAACTCAGGAGACCACCGCCACCGACGACCTCGCCTACCAGAAATCAATGCTGAAGGCGATGCTCGAACAATTGCAATGCCCTGAAGAAGACAAAGAAGACAAAGAGCGGTTCCCCTCCAACGCCGAAGCCGACAGTCCGACGAACTGCTCGATGACGGGCCTGCGGTGACCCGGGAATCAGCGCCCGATTGACGCAAGCGGAGGCAACTGGGTATACAATGCCGCCCGCTTGGGAGTCCAAGAAGGAAATCCCGGCTAGGGGGGAATCGTGGGTCTCCTCCGCCGACTCGCTGCCTACATCACCAGCCAGCACCCCGAGTGGGTGCAGCCCGACGTTGCTGACCTGCTGGAGTCGGCGCCCGACGCCATGGTAATCGTCAACGCCGAGGGCAAGATCGTTGTCGTCAATTCGCAGACCGAGATTCTGTTCGGTTATAGCCGGCAGGAGTTAATCGGCCAGCCTGTCGAGGCCCTCATCCCGCCACGCTTTGACGACTTGCACGCAAAGCATCGTGCATCGTTTGTCGCCGATCCGCACGTTCGTCCCATGGGCGCTGGGCTGGAGCTGTTCGCCAAACGCAAGAATGGGGCGGAATTTCCCGTTGAAATCAGTCTCAGCCCGTTGCGCACTCCTCAAGGGCTTTTCGTTACCAGCGCGGTTCGCGACATCTCCGAGCGCAAGCACGCCGAGGAGCAGATCAAGAACCTCAATGCGGAGCTCGGACAAGCCCTGCGCCGGGCCGAACGCCTGGGAGCGACTGGCGAACTGGCGACCAACATGGCGCGCGAGATCGAAAACGTGCTGGACAAGCTGGCAAGGTTGCTCTTGCAACTTGAGCAACGCTCCGCTGCCGATCCCGACGTCAAGGAGTTGGTTGGCAAGGCACAGAAGGAAGTCACCCGCATTACCCATATCACCGGCAAAGCGATCGCCTTGCAACGGGAACACGACGCTTGGAGAAAGGCATGAGGGGCGGCCCTCCGGCAACCAATGTTCCGGCATAAACGGGTAGGAAGAATCCGGCGCGGGTTTCTAGCCGCGTTTAACACCTGCGGCGGCGAACGCGCTAGAATTCTTGCAGGACGTTCAACTTGGGGTGAGAAGCCATGAAGAGTGTCAAAGAACTGGTTGCCGATGCCAACAGCCGCGTGAAGACCTTGCAGCCAAGGGAGGCGAAGGCCTTGCTGCAGGATCCCGCCGTGGCGTTCGTGGACCTGCGCGACAGCGCGGAATTGCAGCTCGAGGGAAAACTTCCGGGCGCGGTGCACGTCAACCGCGGCATGCTGGAATTCGCGCTGGATCCGACCACGCCCTATCACAACCCGGTGTTTTCCTCGGGGAAGAGGATCGTGTTCTATTGCGCCGGCGGCGGGCGCTCGGCCCTGGCCGCCTCCACCGCGCAGATGATGGGTCTGGAAAACGTGGCGCACCTGGGCGGTGGATTCAAGGCGTGGAAGGAGGCCGGCGGCCCGGTGGAGCCGGCCAAGTAGCCGGATTACTCGGTTCTGGTTTTCTTCTTGGGGCGGCGCTTGTGTTTTTTTGGACGATTCTTCGACATCGGAAGAGTGTACACGCTGGCGCTTGCCGCTCGATAGGAAAGTGACATTCAGCGATTGCTGTCTTCTAGCCCAGCCAAGTCCGGGGGCGGCTGGTTGAGGACTTGGAAAGCCCGGCGGGCGTCGTCCACGCGCACGCAGAGGCGGATGCCTCCGATGGCGTTGGAATAGAACCAGTCGAGGCGGACCAGGTTTTGGTCGAGCAGGTGAGATTCGATGCCGGCGGCGTCGAGTGCGCCCTTGGCCAGCCAGGCCTCGGGCAGGTCGCGGAACTTGCGCACCACGGCAAGCTCGCTGAAGGCGGGCGCGAGCGTGGTTTTTTCAAAATCAATCGCCAGGCCCCGGCGGTCGGCTTCGTCCTCCAGGGCGTCGAGGGCAGGGTCGGTGAGGGCGGCGGGATCTTCGGCGACGCGCAGCAACTCGGCGTCGCTCATGGCGGCGTAGAGCTGCGACAGCCGCTGCCGCTCGCGCTGCGGGTCGTCCAGGATCATGGGTTGATTATAGCCGCCGCCAAAGGCGCGAGGCGCCGGGCACAACACCCAGTGCAAATTCTGAATTTCAAGGCCCTGCCACCGCATCTCTAATGGCACGCAGCCAGAGCGGCAAGTCCGATGTTTCTGGCCAGTCAGTTTCTTATCCATACGCCTGATGTCTGGGCGGTAATTTTCCTGTAACTGGGGACGGATCCCGAACACTAATGGCGAGAAAGCAAACGCGACACCACGGGTGGGTAGGAGTGCAGGACTCCACGGAGCGGATACTGATCGTCGAAGACGACGAGCGCATGCACCGAGCGTTGCGCCGGCTGTTCGAACCGGAAGGCTATGCGATCGAGGCCACCTTCGACGGCGCGTCGGGAGTAAAGGCAGCGCTGGCGGCGCCGCCGTCGGCTGTGGTGTTGGACCTGCGGCTGCCGGTGATGTCGGGGCGCGACGTGTGCCGCGAGATCAAGCAGGCGGTGCCGAATATTCCGGTCATCATCGTCAGCGCTGCCTCCGACATCATCGACAAAGTATCGCTGCTGGAAATCGGCGCCGACGATTATGTCACCAAGCCGTTCAGCCCGCGGGAACTGCTGGCGCGTGTGCGGGCCATCATCCGGCGATCGGCGCGCACCGCGCCGGGCGAAATCTACAAGTTCGGCGACGCGGTGGTGGACTTCGCGAAGATGCAGGTCACGCTCGGCGGCGAGCTGGTTGCGCTGACGGCGCAGGAGTTCAAGATGCTCCGCTTCATGGTGCAAAATCCGGAACGGGTGATCCCGCGCGAAGAACTGCTGAACAGTGTGTGGGGCTACCAGAGTTATCCAACGACGCGAACCGTGGACAACCACATGCTGAAGCTCCGCCAGAAGCTGGAAGCGGATCCCGCCAACCCGGTGCATTTCCGCACCGTGCACGGCGCCGGCTACAAGTTTGTGCCTTAGCACCCCGGAGAAGAGCAGCTATCGCGATACGCTTACGATTACGGACGAAATTCCTGCTGTCCATGCTGCTGATCCTTGCGGCGCTGACCTCGGCCAGCCTGTTGCTGGTGCGCCGCCGCGTCGAACAGCAGTTGCGCGGGCAGATTCTGCAGGACGTCCGCAATTCGGTCGCGACGTTTCAGAATGTGCAGCGGCTGCGCGTACTGACTTTAAGGCACTCGGCTGAGTTGCTGGCGAACCTGCCGATTTCACGCGCGCTGATGACGACCGGGCACGCCGCCACCATCCAGGATGTCTCGCGCGAACTGTGGACGACGGGAGGTACCGACCTGCTGGTGCTTTCCGACCGCACCGGCGAAATCATGGGAATGCACAGCACGGCGCCGGTAGTGGACCGCCGCGTGGCACAGCAATCGCTGCGCCAGTCGCTCGCCCGGGAGCAAACCGAATACTGGTGGATGGCGGGCAATCACGTGTACGAAGTCGCCATTGAACCAATCTACTTCGGTCCCCCCGCGGAAAACCGCGTGCTCGGGTTTTTGGCAGTCGGCTACGAGATGGATGACCGCGTCGCGCGCGAGCTCAGCCAGGTGGCGGCCAGCCAAGTGGCGTTTTGGTATGGCTCGGCGTTGGTACGAAGCACCTTGCGTCCTGACCAGGAAAAAGAGCTGCAGAAGCAACCGGGCGTGGCGCGACACCCGCTCGGGATCGAGCCGATCGAGATGCGCCTTGGCCCGGAGTCATACTGGGTCAGTTCGGTGGATCTGGCGCCGGGGAGCACGCCCGCCGTGCGGCTGATGGTGTTGAAATCGTTGGCCGAGGCCAACGCGCTCATCCACCAGCTTGACCAGCTCATGCTGGGCCTCGGGCTGATCGCCGTACTCGCCGGCACGGCGATGGTTTTTGTCATCTCGCGCACCTTTACCCGTCCCCTCGACAATCTCGTCGCCGGGGTGCGGGCGCTGGAACGAGGCGAGTACAACTATCCGCTTCCCGTTCATGGCCATGGTGAAGCGGCGGAGCTGACCTCGGCCTTCGCGCGCATGCGCACCAGCTTGCAGCAGAGCCAGCGAGAACTGCTGGAGGGAGAGCGGCTGGCGACCATCGGGCGCATGGCGAGTTCGATTTCCCACGATCTGCGGCATCAACTCGCCGCCATCCTGGCGAATGCGGAATTCCTGAGCGAACGGCGCAGCGAAGCGGAGCGCGTCGAACTCTACCAGGAGCTGCGTGCGGCGGTGTTCCAGATGACTGACCTGATTGATTCGTTATTAGAGTTTTCGCGTCCCCGCGAATCGTTAAGGCTAGGGTGGGTGCGCATGAATGAGGTCCTGGAGCGGGCGATGCAAACCGTGCGGGCCAGGCCGGAATTCCGCGAGATCGAGATCAACGTGCGCGGGGACGCGATTGACGGCTGGTTCGACGGCAACAAGCTGCAACGCGCATTTCAAAACCTGATCATCAACGCATGCGAGGCGACAGAGCGCAATCATGGCAAGGTCACGTTCGACATGCGTCGGAGGGGCAGGACGGTGGAAATTGCGGTGCAGGACAACGGGCGCGGCATTCCCGATCACCTGCGCGACCACATCTTCGAGCCCTTCGTCAGCTACGGCAAAGAGAACGGTACCGGGCTAGGGCTGACGGTGGTCCACAAGATTGTTGTCGACCACAGTGGCGAGGTAAAGGTGCAGGAGACATCTCCCGGCGGAACCACGCTGTTGGTGTCGCTCCCTTTGTTGCTTTCACCTCCGCAGCCAATGCAGGCTCCGGCGGCCAATGCCGCGCTGGTGCGCACCGACGGCTCGGAGTAGGAATCTCCGGCAAGGAGAGCCCGAACAATCCCTAGGTGCAAACTTCCGAGAGTTTGGCGGCTGGAAGCTATCATGAATGCTCGCGGGTTGGCGCGGGGCTAAAGCCCCCATTGTAAACGCGCCGAATTCGCGGGCTTGAAGGGCCGCACTCTAGCAGCGGCTTTTGGGGAGGTGAAGATGACAACGGCGAAATGGTGGGAGTTGGTTCGCGGACTGTGCGCTGCCGGTCTGATCGCGGTAGCTGTGCCCGGCGCCGCGCGGGCTCAGCAGCGGGACGGAGGCGCCGCCGAAGCGACCACAGCGCAGGTCCTGCGCGAACTCAAGGATCAGGTTGCCGAGCTGCAATCCACCATCCGCGACCTGCGCGACGAGACCAGCCGTTACCACGCCGAAACGCAAGAGCTGCGGGCCGAACTCAAGGCCGCCCTGGCGCAGCCGCGGGCGTCGGTGGCGGCGCCGCCGGCCGAAGCGGCGCCGGTGCGCCCGGACGCAGCCGCCGCAACCACGGTGGAAGACGGAATCGCCAAGCTTCAGGAACAGTACGATCTGCTCAGCGGCAAGGTGGACGAACAATATCAGACGAAGGTGGAAAGCGCATCCAAGTATCGCGTCCGGCTTTCCGGGATCGTGTTGCTCAACCTGTTCGAGAACCACGGCTCGGTTGACAACCAGGATGTGCCGGCTATCGCGGTCTCGCCCGTCTACCGTACGAATGGAAGTTTCGGAGGAACTTTGCGGCAGTCGCAGGTCGGGCTGGAGGTGTTTGGTCCTACATGGCGCGGAGCGCGGGTCAAGAGCAATCTCCAGTTCGATTTTGGCGGCGGTTTTCCCGGGACAGAGAACGGCGTTGCCATGGGCGTGGTGAGGCTGCGCACCGCGGTGCTGCGCCTGGATTGGCCCACCACCTCGGTTATCGGGGGACAGGATGCGCCGTTCTTTTCGCCGCTGTCGCCGACTTCGCTGGCCTCGCTGGCGCAACCGGCGCTCGCGTATTCAGGGAACTTGTGGAACTGGATACCGCAGCTTCGGGTTGAACATCGCATGGGGGTGGCAGGAGGCTCGAACTTTACGGTGCAGGCCGGCATTCTTGATCCACTCACGGGCGAAGCGCCCACCGATTCGTTTTACCGCCTGCCGCAGGCGGGAGAAGCATCGCGGCAGCCGGCTTACGCAACCCGCTTTGCCTGGACATCGGCGGACGAAAGCAGGCCAAGGTCGTTCGGCGTTGGAGGATATTACAGTCGTCAGAACTGGGGCTTCGGGCGGATGGTGGATGGATGGGCGGTGACGGCGGACGCGTCGATACCGATTTCAAGGTGGTTCAGTCTGACCGGCGAGATGTATCGAGGTCGCGCCATCGGCGGCCTGGGAGGCGGGTTGGGCGATACCGCCCTGTATGACGGCTCGTCGCCAATTTACAAGGCGAAGGTGAAGGGTCTCGACGTGGTGGGCGGCTGGGCACAAATGAAGATGCGCGCTTCGCCGCGATTGGAATTCAATGTCGCCGCCGGGCAGGACAATCCCTTCGCCAGCCAACTGCGGAGCGGCTCGGTCGCCGGCAGTCCCTACTACCCCGATACGGTCCGCAATCGCAGCCTGCTGACCAACGTGATCTATCACCCGCGATCGGACTTGCTGCTGTCGATGGAGTATCGCCGCATCGAGAGCTACAAGCTGGTCCTGCCAAACCGCGATGCGGACCAGATCAATCTGGTGATGGGGGTGTTGTTTTGAACCGCACACGGGCAGGAATTCTGTGGCTGTCGATCGCGATTGCCCTGGTCGCCGCCGGCGGCTCTGCCGGTTACGCGCAAGCGGCTACGGTGACCGCGCAAGTGGTCGTGGTGCAAACCACTGGCAGCAAGCACCAGAACTCTGAAGCGGTGGTGTGGCTGTCGCCGCTGCAGCCGGAACCGTATAGTTTTGGCGAGACCTCGCCGCAGAGCGTGCGCCTGGTGCAGAGAGACAAGACCTTCGAGCCCCACCTGCTGGTGGTGCGCACGGGATCGGTTGTCCAATTCCCCAACCAGGATCCCTTCTTTCACAACGTGTTTTCGCTGTTTGATGGAAAGCGGTTCGATCTGGGGTTGTACGAAGCCGGCAGCACGCGGAGCGTCCGCTTCGACCGGCCCGGCATCAGCTACATCTTCTGCAACATCCATCCGCAGATGAGCGCGATCGTGATCGCGCTCGACACGCCCTACTACGCCGTCTCCCATCGCAGCGGCACTATCGCCATTTCCAGCGTTCCGCCGGGCCGATACATCCTGCAGGTGTGGCGTGAAGGGTCGTCCCCCAAAGTCCTGAATGCGCTGCGGCGGGAGGTGGTCATCGGTGAGGGCGACACGGCGCTGGGCGCGCTGCGCATTGCGGAAGACGAGATACCCGTCGCGCACAAAAACAAGTACGGCCGTGACTACGAAGATCCGCAGCCGGCAAATCCCGTGTACCCGCAGCCGTAACCGGCTTCAGGCCGCGGGCTTCTGGCTTCAGGCGTTAGGGTTCGGCCGTTCCGTCACCGGATCTCCGTGACACGGGGAATTTGCAATCTCTTTACATTTCCGTGACAAATGGCGTGCCTACCGAGAATTAACGTTGGCCTCACAGTCGTTACCGGTGCTTTCCGGGGACTGCGAGGAGGAGAACGTGGTCGGCAGTGCAACTTGGTGCGTGGCATTCGATTCTGCAACTGACGAGGAAATCGTCTCGCAAATTCTGGCGGGCGAGGTTCATCTGTTTGAAGTGATCGTGCGCAGGCACACACCGCGATTGCTGCGCGTCGCCGTTTCCGTGCTGCGCAACGATTACGACGCGGAAGAGGTGGTGCAGGACACGCTGGTCAGCGCGTATCAGCACCTCCGCCAGTTTGCAGGGCGCGCGAAATTCACTACCTGGCTGACGAGGATCGCGCTGTACAAGGCGCTGGCGCGGGCTAGTTCACGGTTGCGAGAGGTGCGGCTGGACAACGAGCAGGGCGAGGAACCGAGCTGGTTGGTCTATCGCGGTCCTACGCCCGAGCAGAGCTTGTCGGCCAGCGAAACCGCTTCCCTGCTGGGAACCGCGATTCAAGCCCTGCCGGAAACCTACCGCCGTGTTCTGGTCATGCGGGACATCCACGAGGTGAATACGGAAACTGCCGCGCGTACGCTGAAGATCACGGAAACGAACGTCAAGGTGCGGCTCCACCGCGCGCGTGCCATGCTGCGCCGGGAGTGGGAGCGCGCCATCACGCCGCAGATTGGCTTGGCCGACGCGGTGGGGCTTGCTGCTGAGTCCGCGACACAATAGCACGACGCGCCCCGCCGCTCATACCGCCCACAGGTACTGTTCGGGATCGTAATGGAGGACGCGGTCTTCGCCGTTGATCCAGTCCAGCCGCGCCGGCGAACAGACGTCAATGGCGACGGCGTCCTCCAGCACCTCCGATCCGTGCTCGACGCCGGCCGGAATGGTCAGCATCTGGTCGGCTTGGAGCGTCACATCACCGGAAGCAAGAAAAAAGCGCCACTTGCCCTTGAGCACCACGATGACTTCCTCGTTAAGGTGAGAGTGCATCCGCGTGGCCGCTCCCGCCTTCGCTTCCAGCCTGGCGACGGTGACGTTGTGGCCGATGGCAACCTTGCGGCTGTACAGGGCGGTGAGCTGGTCGGCCTTGATCTGGTCCCAATCGTGGAACTTCATACCTTCTCCTGTTCGGTTCAGCCGTTATCATCGGGTGTTCGGTAAAACACCCACATCTACATAAGGCCGGCGGACGTGGGGCACCATTAGCGGCACGCTCAGTCGGCGGCAGTGACTCCCGCCGGTGGCGCGGGCACGGACTCCTCCTGCCGCGTTTCCGCGCGCACATCAATCGGGTCGAGGAAGGGCATGAGGCTGCGCAGTTTGGCGCCGACCTGCTCGATCAACTGGTCCTGCTCGCGGCGGCGAGTGGCGTTGAACCACGGGCGTCCCGCTTGGTTTTCGGCGATCCACTTGTTGGCGTAGGTGCCGTCCTGGATTTCGGCGAGGATGCGGCGCATTTCCGCCCGCGTCTGCTCGGTGATGATGCGCGGACCGCCGGTGTAGTCACCGTGCTCAGCGGTGTCGCTGACGGAGTAGCGCATGTAGGAAAGCCCGCCGCGATAGATGAGATCGACAATCAGCTTCAGCTCGTGCATGCACTCGAAGTAGGCGATCTCGGGCTGATAGCCGGCTTGCACCAGAGTTTCGAAGCCTGCCTTGATGAGCGCGCTGACGCCTCCGCACAACACCGTCTGCTCGCCAAAGAGGTCGGTTTCGGTTTCTTCGGCGAAGGTGGTCTCCAGCACGCCGGCGCGGGTGCAGCCGAGCGCCTTGGCGTAGGACAGGGTGAGCGCGGTCGCTTGGCCGGAAACGTCCTGATGGACGGCCATCAATGCCGGTGTGCCGCCGCCTTCGACGAAGACCTCGCGGACGCGGTGTCCGGGCGCTTTGGGGGCGACCATAGTGACGTCAACGTCGCCGGGCGGCTGAATGGTCTTGAAGTGGATATTGAAGCCGTGAGCAAACATCAGCATCTTGCCGCGGCAGAGATGGGGTGCGATGGCAGAGGCATAGAGCGCAGGCTGGCCGGTGTCGGGAGTGACGATCATGATGACGTCGGCCCAGTCGGCGACGCGGTCGGGGGTGAGAACCCTGAAATCGTGCTGCTCCGCCTTGACGCGCGAGCGGCTGCCCTGGTGAAGGCCGACCTGCACCGCGACTCCGCTGTCGCGCAGGTTTAAGGCGTGGGCGTGGCCTTGCGAACCGTAGCCGATGATTGCAACCCTCCTTCTGCATATGGCAGAAAGGTCGGCGGAGTTGTCGTAGTAGATCTTTGCCATTTGGTCTCTCCTAAATAGTCGTTGGTCGAGGGTCGTTGGTCGCAACGGTTCGCGAACGCCCATCGGCGGTTAAAGCGCCAAGTCCCGAGTTCTTCGCGTCGTCCCTACGGGACTCGGTTGATCGATTCGTTCCTGTTCCCAGGACTTCGTCCTGGGCTACCAGCGCGCGCCTCTGCGGGCCTCGCATAAACCCAATCAGACCCAAAAGGCGCTCATGCAGCTCTCGATTTCGGGCGCAGCCAACTCACACCGAGAAGGCCACCATGCCGTCGTCGGATTCCAGGTTGGCGGGAGGCGGAAGCGCCACGCTGGCGCCGTTGCCGCCGCCGCGCGCCATGGCAACGCGGCCGGTGCGCACCATCTCGATGATCCCGTAATGGCGGAGCACCTCCAGCAGGCCGTCGATCTTGTCTTCCGTGCCGGTGATCTCGATGGTGAGCGATGCGGTCGCAACGTCCACCACGCGGGCGCGGAAGACGCCGGCCAACTGCATCAGTTGGGTGCGGGTCTCACCGGCGGCGGCGACCTTGATCATGGCCAACTCACGACAGACCGAGGGGGCGGCCGTGATGTTTTCCACGCTGATCACGTTGGCCAGCTTGTAGAGGTTGGTCTCGACGCGGTAGGTGCCCGCCGCATCCGTGTCGGTCACGATGGTCATGCGCGAAATGCCGCTCTTCTCAGTATGGCCGACGGTGAGCGACTCGATGTTGAAGCCGCGGCGGCGGAACAGCGAGGCAACCCGGTTGAGCACCCCAGGCTTATTTTCGACGTAGACAACAAAGGTATTCATCATGTTAGGCATCCGT
Source organism: Terriglobia bacterium (assembly GCA_020073185.1). NCBI lineage: Bacteria > Pseudomonadati > Acidobacteriota > Terriglobia > Terriglobia bacterium. Next base: position 24,792 of record JAIQFT010000037.1, on the reverse strand, counting down.
GGCAGCCTCAACCAGGGGGCTGGGGCGTCTGATCATCTGGTCCAACGAAGCGCCTGCGGGAACCATGGGGAAAACGGAGTCTTCCTGCTCCACGCAGAAGTTGATGACCGCGGTCCCGCGGTGCGAGCGCGCGGCCTGCACCGCGGGAATCACCTCCGAGCGACGGTTGACGGTCATGGCGTGCAGGCCGTACGCCTGCGCGAGCTTTTCGAAATCGGGATTCACCAGTGGCGTAGCGTGGTAGCGGCGGTCGTAAAAGAACTCCTGCCACTGGCGCACCATGCCGAGGTAGCCGTTGTTGATGATGGCCACCTTGAGTTCCAGACCCTCCTGAGCGACGGTGGCGAGCTCGGACATGGTCATCTGGAAGCCGCCGTCGCCGGCCACGACCCACACCTCTTCCTCGGGGCGCGCAAACTTGGCGCCGATTGCGGCGGGCAGCGCGAAGCCCATGGTGCCCAGTCCGCCCGAGGTGATCAGCGAATGCGGCTCATCATGCTTGTAGTACTGCGCCTCCCACATCTGGTGCTGGCCGACGTCGGTGACGACGATCGCCGTGCCTTGGGTTTCGCGCCAGAGATCGGAAATCACGTGCGCCGCGTACAGATGACCGTTGTCGGGAAGGTTCTGGATGTCGCGGACGGCGACTTCGCCCTTGAGTTCGGCAATGTGCGCGAGCCACTCGGCGCGATCGCCCACGGCGACTTCCGGGAGCAACTCCTGCAGGACCGGTCGCAGGTCTCCGATCAGCGCCACGTCAACCGTGACGTTCTTGTTGACCTCGGCGGGATCGATCTCGACGTGAATCTTCTTGGCAGTGGGCGCGTACGTCTTCAGATTGCCGGTAACGCGGTCGTCGAAGCGCATGCCAAGCGCGATCAGCAGGTCGGCTTCCTGGATGGCGGTGTTCACCCAAGACTCGCCGTGCATGCCCATCATGCCGAGGTTGAGCGGATGGGAAGCTGGTAAGGCGCCGATGCCGAGCAGCGTCATGGCAACCGGAATGCTTGCCTTCTCCACCAGCTCGCGAACCTGGGGAAAGGACCCGGAGAGAAGAATGCCGTGGCCGGCGAGGATCAGCGGGCGCTGCGCGGAGTTGATGAGCTCGAGCGCACGGCGGTATTCCACGGGCGCGGCGCGGCGGTCGGGGCGCGCCGGATGCGCGGGCGGCGCAATGGCGTCCCAATCGAATTCGCAACTGGATTGCTGCGCATCCTTGGTGATGTCAATCAGCACCGGGCCCGGCCGGCCGGAGCGGGCGATCAGGAACGCCTCGGCCACCACGCCGGCCACTTCATCCGCACGCGTGACGAGGTAATTGTGCTTGGTGATGGGCAGGGTGATGCCGGTGATGTCAATTTCCTGGAAGGCGTCGGAGCCGATCAGCCGGCTGCCCACCTGTCCGGTAATGCAGACGATGGGAGAGGAATCCAACATGGCGGTGGCGATGCCGGTGACCATGTTGGTGGCGCCGGGGCCGGAGGTGGCGACGGCGACGCCAACCCGGCCGCTGGCGCGTGCGTAACCGTCGGCCATGTGGGTCGCGCCCTGCTCGTGGCGCACCAGGATGTGGCGAATGCCGGGGAATTTGCCGAGCGCGTCGTAGGCGGGCAGGATGGCGCCGCCGGGATAGCCGAAGACGTGAGTCACGCCTTCGCGGTTCACGCACTCCCAAAGAATTTCTGCACCAGTCTTTTTCATAGGTCAATCTCGAAGTCGTCGATCGTCGATAGTCGTTGGTCGATGGCCCAGAGCCTCGAAACGTCGTTGGCCATTAGTCGTTGGCCCAAAGCGGATTCCTCGCTGCGCTCGGCATGCCATGTCCACTTATGTCGCTACGTTACTGCTCCGACGGCGGCGGAAGAGACCTGGCGGGCGTACTTTGCCATGACGCCGCGGGTGAAGCGCGGCGGAGGAGGAGTCCACGCTGCCAGTCGTTGCTTGATTTCCTCGTCGCTGAGATCCACCGCGAGGCGCCGCGTAGGAATATCGAATTCCACGATGTCGCCGGTACGAAGCGCGCCGATCGGTCCGCCACAAGCGGCTTCGGGCGCGACGTGTCCCGCCATCAATCCGTGGGTCGCGCCGGAGAAACGTCCGTCGGTGAGCAGCGCCACCGATTCGCCGAGCCCCGCGCCGACCAGCGCAGCGGTGACAGCGAGCATCTCACGCATGCCGGGGCCGCCGCGCGGTCCTTCGTAGCGGATGACCACCACGTCGCCCGCCTTGATCCGCCCCTGCTGCACGGCGGAGAAGGCGGCCTCTTCGCTGTCGAAGACCTGCGCCGGGCCGCGATAGGATTTCGTTTCATGACCGGCGGTTTTGACCACGCAGCCTTCCGGAGCCAGGTTTCCCTTTAGGATGACTAGCCCGCCACTTGCGCGCAGCGGGTTGGAGGCGGGCCGCACGACCTCTTGTCCAAGCTGCTCCTTCGCCTGGGCAGCTTCTTCCTCGACGCTTCTGCCGCTAACCGTGGGGCGATCGCAATGAAGCACCCCGACTTCGCGCAGGCGGCTGGCGAGCAGGCGCACACCGCCGGCTTCGTAGAGATCGGTGGCGACAAAACGGCCGCCCGGTTTCAGGTCGGCGAGCAGCGGCACACGCGCGCTGATGCGGTCGAAATCGTCGATGTCGAGCGCGACCCCGGCTTCCTGCGCAATCGCGAGCAGATGCAGAACGGCGTTGGTGGATCCGCCGCTGGCCGCCACGCTGGCAATCGCGTCTTCCAATGCTGCGCGGGTGATGATCTGGCTGGGCTTGAGGTCCTGCCGAACCAGTTGCATGACGAGTTCGCCGGCATGATGCGCCGACACGTCTTTGTCGGGATGGCCGGCGGGGACGCTGGACTCGCCCATGGGAGCGATGCCGAGCATCTCGATGACCAGCGCCATGGTGTTGGCGGTGAACTGGCCGCCGCAGGCGCCCGCGCCCGGACAGGCGCTGTTCTCCAGGGCACAGAGCTCCGATTCGCTCATTGCGCCGCGAGCATGCGCACCCACCGCTTCGAAAACGTCCTGGATGGTCACATCGTGGCCGTGAAAACTCCCGGGACTGATGGAACCGCCGTAGAGCACCAGCCCGGGGACATCGACGCGCAGCAGGGCCATCACAGCGGCGGGGATGGTCTTGTCGCAGCCGACGAGCACCACCAGCCCGTCGAAAAGATTGCCGCGCGCGACCAACTCGATGGAGTCGGCGATCACTTCGCGGCTGACTAGCGAGGCGCGCATGCCTTCCGTGCCCATGGTGATTCCGTCCGATATGGAGACGGTGTTGAACTCCATGGGGGTGCCGCCGGCGGCGTAGATACCGGCCTTGACTTGTGCCGCGAGATGGCGCAGGTGGAAGTTGCAAGGGCCGACCTCGATCCAGGTGTTGGCCACGCCGATGATCGGGCGGCGCAGCTTGTCGTCATCAAAGCCGACCGCCTTCAGCATGGCGCGGGCCGGCGCGCGGCTGGGTCCGTCGGTGATCGCCCAACTGTGCCGTTTGAGCACCGCGTCGAGATTGGCCGCGCTGTGCCCGTTTCCGGGAGGTTCGTTTTTCACTTGCCGTGCGCCTCGCAACAATGTCGATAAAACCAAGAAGGCCATCATCCCTTTCGGATGATGGCCGCGCTGCTCGAAAATCGCGCTGGCTACATCATCCGCCCCGTACGCTCCCCACAAGGAGGAGCACTCTAACGAGGAGCAGATGTACCCCGGCGGTCGCGACCCGGGATGTTGTGGTCACAACCGACGCCAGCGGGCTTGAATCTCTTGCGCAACTCATGCCTGGGTTCCCAAGAAACGAGGGCCAAATAATACCGGGAAAGTATAAGCCAATCCTTGAAATTCTCTTATTAATATAAGCGATTGTTATTATCGATATTTTTGCTTGCGGGCGGTGCGCGCTCAGCCATGCACGGCTTTGGTTTTACTGCGCAAGCGGGTGCGGCTCTGGATGAGCTCAACGAAGGCGGTGGCGGCGCGCGGCAGGGTGCGATCGGCGCGGTAGACGAGCCCGAGTTCGCGCCACAGGTCGACGTCCTCCAGTTCGAGCAGCTTGACTTCGCCGGAGCGCACTTCCGGAGCGGCGAAGCTGGCGCTGATGATGGAGACGCCAAGCCCGGTGGCGACGAATCCCTTGATCATGCCCACGCTGGGCAGTTCCATCACCACGCGCATGGTGGCCTGGTAGGGGCGGAAAATCTTGTCGAGCACCTGGCGCGTGTAGCCGGTCTTGGGGAAGATGAGAGCCTGCTCGGCGAGCTTGCAGATGGGAACCGAGTCGAGCTTCGCCAGCGGACTGTTCACACTGACCATCAGCATGAGGCGATCGCGGTAGATCAGTTGCACCTTGAGGCTGGGCGATTTCACCGGCAGCGTGACGATGCCGACATCCAGCGAGCCTTCTTCCACGCGCTCCAAAATCTTGCGGCTGAAGTTGCGATAGATATTGATCTGCACCGAGGGGTACAGGCGCGAGTACTCGGCGAAGACATCGGGCAGCACGTAGAGGCAGGTGGCCTCGTTGGCGCCGATGGCGAGGATGCCGCGCGGAGTCGCGCCTTGGTCGGCAACGGCGCGCAAGGATTCGTCACGCAGGACCAGCATCTGCTTGGCGTAGTCGAACAGGACGCTTCCGGCGGGGGTGAGGCGGACCGACTTGCCGGCGCGATCCAGCAGCTTCTCGCCGTATTCGATCTCCAGTTGACGGATCTGCGCGCTGACCGCCGACTGCGAGCGGAACACCTTCTGCCCTGCGCGCGAGAAATTGCCGAGCTTGGCCACTTCCATGAAGGTGATCAGCTGATCGAAATCCATCGCTATCCTGCCCGCAATGCTTATAAAGGCGCTGCAGATTATAACTTTGATGAATGGGAAAGCGGTTGATTATTGCACGATTTGGCCCAAGTGGGCGTCCACCGCGGCGGCCGCTTTCCGCCCTTCCGAAATTGCCCATACCACCAGCGACTGCCCACGCCGCATGTCTCCGGCAGAAAATACACCGGGCGCCGATGTGTGATAATCCGCGCCGGTGGCGACATTTCCGCGGGCGTCCAAGGCGACCCCGAGTTGCTCGATCATGCCGTTGCGTACCGGGCCGAGGAATCCCATGGCCAGCAGTACCAGATCGGCTTCCATGGTGAACTCGGTGCCGGCGATGGGCGTGAATGTCGGCGGCGGGCCGACGCGGATGCCCTGCAACCGCTTCAGGTTGCCGTGCTCGTCGCCGGTAAATGCGGTAGTGGCGATGCTCCAGGCGCGGACGCCGCCCTCCTCGTGCGCGCCCTCGGTACGCAGCTGCATCGGCCATAGCGGCCAGGGCGTTTGTGGCGCGCGTTCCTGGGGAGGCACGGGCATGAGTTCGAACTGGTGCACGGAGATCGGTTTCTGGCGATGCACGGTGCCGAGGCAGTCGGCGCCGGTGTCGCCACCGCCGATGATGACCACGCGCTTGCCGGTGGCCAGGATTTCTTCGCGCGCGGGCACAACGTCTCCTTCGCAGCGGCGGTTTTGCTGCGGCAGGAATTCCATGGCGAAGTGAATGCCTTTCAACTCGCGTCCGGGGACGCGCAAGTCGCGCGGGCTTTCGGCGCCGCCGCACAGCAGGAGCGCGTGGAACTCGCGGCCCAGGTCCTCGACGGGCACATTGTGGCCGACGTGCGCGTTGGTCATGAACTGCACGCCTTCCGCGGAAAGCTGCTCCAGGCGGCGATCCACGAGACGTTTATCGAGCTTGAAATTCGGAATGCCGTAGCGGAGCAGGCCGCCGATGCGGTCCGCCTTCTCGAACACCGTGACTTGGTGCCCGGCGCGGCGCAACTGCTGCGCGGCGGCCAGACCAGCCGGTCCGGAGCCGATGATGGCGACCCGCTTGCCGGTGGGGAACTGCGGCGGCTGCGGCCGGATCCAGCCTTCCCGGAAGCCGCGCTCGATGATGTTCTTCTCGATTTCCTTGATGGTCACCGGCGGCTGGTTGATGCCGAGCACGCAGGCGGCCTCGCACGGCGCCGGGCAAATGCGTCCGGTAAACTCCGGAAAATTGTTGGTGGCGTGCAACTGGCGAACCGCCTCGCGCCACAGCCCGCGATAGACGAGGTCATTCCAATCGGGAATCAGGTTGTTCAGCGGGCATCCGGTGTGGCAGAAGGGAACGCCGCAATCCATGCAGCGCGCGCCCTGCACGCCGAGCTTTTCTTCCGGGAACTCGCGGTAGATCTCGAACCAGTCGTTGATGCGCTCGATGACCGGGCGCCGCGCCGGCAGCTCGCGGGCGTATTCCATGAATCCGGTGACCTTACCCATGCTGCACCTGCCCGAGAGCGGCCGGGATCACGACCGGCGCCGGGACGTACGGGCGCTCCGTACGCGCAACGCCGAGCACGCGCTTGTACTCGTGCGGGAAAACCTTGATGAATCGCGGCAGCACTTCCGCCCAATTGCGGAGCACATACTGGGCTCGCGGACTGCGCGTTTCCTTGAAGTGCTTGGCAACGACGGCGCGCAACATGCGGGCATCCTCGGGATCGAGCACCGGCTCCAGGTCCACGCCCGCGAGATTGCAGCGGCGCTCGGCGAAGTCGCCGATCTCGTCCAGCACGTAGGCGATTCCGCCATTCATCCCGGCGGCAAAATTGCGGCCGCATTTGCCGAGCACGACGACCAGGCCCTGCGTCATGTACTCACAGCCGTGGTCGCCGACGCCTTCCACGACCGCGGTCGCGCCGGAATTGCGAACCGCGAAGCGCTCGCCGGCGACGCCGTTAAAAAAGGCCTCGCCGCTGGTGGCGCCGTAGAGCACCGCGTTGCCGATCAGAATGTTCTCCTCGGGAACGAACTGCGATTCCCGCGGCGGATAAATAATGATGCGCCCGCCGGAGAGGCCCTTGCCGACGTAATCGTTGGCGTCGCCTTCCAGCCTGAGCGTGACACCCTTGGCGAGAAACGCGCCGAAGCTTTGACCGGCGGAACCGGTGAAGCGGCAGTGAATCGTGTCGTCGGGCAACCCGGCTGAGCCGTAGCGGCGCGCAATGTCGCCGCTCAGCATGGCGCCGACGGTGCGGTGCACGTTGCGAATGGGCAGGGAAATCTCGACCAGCGCGCGGTTCTCGATCGCCTCGCGGGCCAAGGCGATGAGCTGATAATCCATCGCCTGCCGTAGTCCGTGGTCCTGCTTCTGCACGCACCGGCGCGCCACGCGCGTGGGGACCTCGGGGTTGTAGAGAATGGCGGAATAATCCAGGCCGCGGGCCTTCCAGTGTTCGACCGCGGATTTCATCTCCAGCATGTCGACGCGGCCGATCATTTCAGCCATGGTGCGGATGCCCATCGAGGCCATCAGTTCGCGCACTTGCTCGGCGACGAAGAAGAAATACTGGATCACGTGCTCCGGCTGTCCCTTGAATTGCTTGCGCAGCAGAGGATCCTGGGTGGCGATGCCGACCGAGCAAGTGTTGAGGTGACACTTGCGCATCATGACGCAGCCCATGGCGACCAGCGGCGCGGTGGCAAAGCCAAATTCCTCGGCGCCGAGCAGCGCGGCAATGACGACGTCGCGCCCGGTCTGGAGTTTGCCGTCGGTCTGCACGCGAATGCGCCCGCGCAGATCGTTCATCACCAGCACTTGCTGGGTTTCGGCGAGCCCCAGCTCCCAGGGAGCGCCGGCGTGCTTCATCGAGCTCATCGGCGAAGCGCCGGTGCCGCCGCTGTCGCCGCTGATCAGCACCACATCGGCGTGCGCTTTGGATACGCCCGCGGCGACCGTGCCCACCCCGACTTCGGCGACCAGCTTGACCGCGATGCGCGCCTGCGGGTTGACGTTCTTCAAGTCGTAGATCAACTGCGCCAGGTCTTCGATGGAGTAGATGTCGTGATGCGGCGGCGGCGAGATGAGCGCGACGCCGGGAATCGAACAGCGCAGGCGGGCGACGACGTCGTCCACTTTGTGTCCCGGCAGTTGGCCGCCTTCGCCGGGCTTGGCGCCTTGCGCCATCTTGATCTGCAACTCTTCGGCGTTAATCAGGTAATTGGTAGTGACGCCGAACCTGGCGGACGCGACCTGCTTAATCGCGCTACGGCGCCAGTCGCCGTTTCCATCGCGCGGGAAGCGGGCCTCATCTTCGCCGCCCTCGCCGGTGTTGGATTTCGCCCCAATGCGGTTCATGGCGATGGCCAGCGTTTCGTGCGCTTCCTTGCTGATCGAGCCGAACGACATGGCGCCGGTGGTGAAGCGCTTCACGATCTCCGCCGTCGGCTCGACTTCGTCGAGCGGCACGGGCGTGGCCGCCGGCTTGACTTGCATCAGGCCGCGCAGCGTGCACAGGTTGCGGCTCTGGTCGTCAACGGCGTCGGTGAACTCCTTGAACGTCTGGTAATTCGCCTGGCGGACGGCGTGTTGCAGCTTGCTGACCGTGGTCGGGTTGATGAGGTGATACTCGCCACCGGCACGGTACGTGTAGTTGCCGCCGATGGCCAATTCGGGCTCGCAGTCGGTGATGGGCCGGTAGGCGTGCTCGTGTTTCATGGCCGCCTCGCGCGCCAGCACGTCCAGCCCGATGCCGTTGATGCGTGAGGGTGTCCCGGTGAAATACCTGTCGACGATCTCCCGGTTCAGTCCGATAGCCTCGAACACCTGCGCGCCCTGGTAGCTCTGCAGCGTCGAGATTCCCATCTTCGAAAACGTCTTCAGCAGGCCCTTGTTGATGGCCTTGACGACGTTCTTGACCGCGTGCTCCGCGTTCACGTGATCGGGCAGATAACCGCGGCGAGCAAGGTCTTCGATGGTCTCGATGGCGAGATAAGGATTCACCGCGCTGGCGCCGTAGCCGAGCAGCAGCGCGAAGTGCATGACCTCGCGCGGTTCGCCCGACTCGATAATCAATGCAACCTGGGTTCGCGTTTCCTCGCGCACCAGCAAATTGTGTACCGCGGTCAGCGCCAGCAGGCTGGGAATGGGCGCGTACTCCGGGTCGACGCCACGATCGGAAAGGATCAACAGCGTGTACCCGGCCTTGACCGCCAGCGAGGCGCGCCGGCACAGCCCTTCCACCGCCCGCTCTAATCCTTTGCCGTCATCTTCGACGCGGAAGAGCATGGGCAGCGTGGTGGCCAGCAGGCCGCCGCGCGAGACGCGACGCAGCTTCTCCAGCTCGCGATTGGAGAGAATGGGCGCGCTCAACTTCAGCGTGTGGCAGCTCTCCGGCTTCTCGTCGAGGATGTTGCTCTCGCTGCCGATGTAGCTGGTCAGCGACATGACCATTTGCTCGCGGATGGGGTCGATGGGCGGGTTTGTGACCTGCGCGAACAATTGCCGGAAGTAGTGGAAGAGCGGCTGCGGTTTGTCGGAGAGGCAGGCGAGCGGCGTGTCGGTACCCATCGAGCCCACCGGCTCCTCCGCCTTGGCCGCCATCGGGGTGAGAATCGCCTTGATGTCTTCGTCGGTGTAGCCGAAGGCGCGCTGCCGCTGCAGGATGGTGTCGTGGTCGGGGCCCTGCACGCGGATGGGCTCGGGAAGCTGGTCAATATGGATCAGGTTCTGCTGCAACCACTCGGCGTAGGGATGACGGCCCGCGAGACGCTCCTTGATTTCCTTGTCGCCAACGATGCGGCCTTCGACGGTGTCCACCAGAAACATCTTGCCGGGCTGCAAGCGGCCCTTGCGCAGGATGGATTTCGGCTCGACCGACAGCACGCCCACTTCCGACGCCATGATCGCCAAGCCATCGTCGGTGATGATGTAGCGCCCGGGGCGCAGCCCGTTACGGTCGAGCGTGGCGCCGATCAAGCGTCCGTCGGTGAAGGCGACGGCGGCCGGGCCGTCCCACGGTTCCATGATGGAGGCGTGGTACTCGTAAAAAGCGCGCTTCTTGGGATTGAAGTGCGGGTTGCCGTCCCACGCTTCCGGCACCAGCATGGCCATGACGTGCGGCAGCGACCGGCCGCACTGCAGCAGCAACTCAACTGCGTTGTCGAGATTGGCGGAATCGCTGCCGCCCGGCGCGATGATGGGGAACAGCTTCTTGATGTCATCGCCAAACCGCGGCGACGCCAGCACCGATTGGCGCGCGTGCATCCAGTTGACGTTGCCGCGCAGCGTGTTGATCTCGCCGTTGTGCGCAATGTAGCGATACGGGTGCGCCAGATGCCAGGTGGGAAACGTGTTGGTCGAAAAGCGCTGGTGCACCAGGCAAAGCGCGCTCAGCACATCGGGATCCGACAGCTCCTTGTAGAAGCGGTCAATCTGCGGCGCCAGCAGCAGGCCCTTGTACACGATGGTGCGCGCCGACAGTGACGGGACGTAGAAGAACTCTTTTGACTCGATGTCGGAGGCGGCGATCTCGCTTTCGGCGCGCTTGCGCACCACGTACAGACGGCGATCGAGCGCGGCTTCGTCCATGCCGGCAGCGGCGCCCACGAAAATCTGCTGGATGTAGGGCTGCGACACGCGGGCCACGCGGCCGATTACGCTGCCATCCACCGGGGTGTCCCGCCAGCCAAGAACGCGGAGGCCTTCTTCGCGCACGATGCGCTCCAGGATGCCTTCGCAACGCAGCCGGTCGTGGCGCTCCACGGGCAGGAAAATCATCCCGACGCCGTACTGGCCGGGCTCCGGCAGTGCGATGTTCAACCCGCGGCATTCACGCGCGAAAAACTGGTGCGGGATCTGGATGAGCACGCCGGCGCCGTCGCCGGTTTCCGGATCGCAGCCGCAGGCGCCGCGATGCGTCAGGTTGACCAGGACTTCGATGCCCTTGCGCACGATGTCGTGCGTGCGCTGCCCCTTGATGCTGGCGACGAAACCGATGCCGCAGGCATCGTGCTCGTGGCGCGGTTCGTAGAGTCCCTGCGCGGGCGGCAGTCCGGTTTGTGCTCCGGGTCGGTTCATCTTCTAGGTTTCCCGAGGTGACCTGGCACTCGCACGGGGCGGACGGCGAGAGTCTCCAAGAATTAAGTTCGCCGATTGCCGGCGGGAAGTACAACGCAGAATTTCGTTGCGGCGGATTGAGAAATATGATTGCGTTGAATAGCGACAACGGCCGTCAAGCGAAGATTACTGGAGTGTGAAAACTCCGCGGCAGTGATCGGCGAAGACACCCCGCCGCCGAGCTTGGGACCACCATCGGGGGGCGGTGGGCTATTACGATGGGTTCTTTCTGATGGTCGTGGGCCAGCCCACAGAGATAAACGTGTACTGCCGGAGGCGGTCCAATTCTGAATTTTCCGCCATCCGGAGAACGCGGTTCAGGAGTTCGTCGGCCTCTTCTTTGCGCATATGATTTGTGGCTGCCCAGAATTTCGGCGGATGAAACCAGATCCGTTGCTCGGGATTGGCGGTCACAGAATCCTCCCCACGGAGAACTTCAAACTTACCATTATCCACCGATTCCAGCTCGCAGGGAATCTGCGCCGCAACTTTTAACATGCCTGTAACAATCGAGAACTGGTTCGCCGAAGCGCGGATGCGCAGGCCCTATATGGCACGATGCCAAGATGAAACAGCGATTTGGGTCATACTCGGTTGACTCAACTTGGCATCATCGCAATTTTCCTTTGGCGGTTATGATTCAACGGTATATGGACGGAGAACCTCTTGACCGTTCGAGGAATACTCGGCGACAAGTGCAATTGACGCTCCGGGAAGCGGCCCGGCTGGTGAGTTGGGGCAATCGCCTTTGTGACAAGAGTCGCAGCCTGCAAGAGGTGTTAATACTGCTTCTGGAGGAAACGAGCGCAGGACAGAAAAAGGCTCGCGCCCACCGAGGACGCCGGCTGCGAAACGACTTGGCAAACGGATCACGGCCGAGATAATCCCAAGTTCCCTAAAAGCCGCCTTTCCCAAACGTCAAGCGGATACCTGTCGTCAGCAGCAGATCGTTTTTCTTGATTCCCGCTATAGGGTTGCTTACGTATCGATCTCCGAAAGAGGCTTGCCAGTTGAGCCAGTTGCTGATTCTGGTCGTCACGGTCGAATCGAATGTAGTGCGGTATTGCCCCGTGTTGCTCAGGCTCGGGAAGAACTGGAATCGTTCCGATAGACTCGACCGGTTTGAGGTCTTATAGGACAACTCCTCACCAACGACCACTTCGGCGCCCTTCAGATTGACGCCTGTCGAGTAATATGCCTGATCGTACGCGCCTCCACCGAACACGTCGAAAACCGTGTGTTGGGTTTTCACAACATGGTAGCCAATCCCGCCTCCGAGGACGTTCCGCAAGTCAAGCTTTTGGAATTGGTCAAATTCGAAATCGGTGAAACCAAACACAAACACCCGAGGGCTCAAGTTCAAGTCCCCACGAATCCCGCCTGTGATCGCGTGCGCTGTGGTGACAGATGTGCCTGTAGAGCTGTTCTTGGCGAAGATGGAGTTGGCATAGACGGTAATCTTGTCACTCGGCGCTGCTCGCACCGCCTTAGCACCAAGCACGAAGCTCAGCGTATCTGAGTTGCCTTTCGTAGTGCTCAGGCCGGTATCGAAGAACCCACCCCAATAGTCGGTGAGGTGAGGATGCCGCAATCGTTCCGCTTCCGCGTCGTAGACGGCTTGCTCCTTATCGGAACGGATGCCTACGATTGCATCCTTGGTAGTGAAGACCGGACCGGCGTCCCGAGTCTGCAACTGCACTTTGCCATCATGGGGCGTTGCCGTTCCGACAATGGTCTGCCCATCTTTGAGGGCGACGTGAAGCGTTTGCGTCGAACTGATCGTATCCACCGCTCCCCACTGGACGGTCACTTCCCCGGCAAATTCCGTCTTGATGACGAGAGCTTTGTCGTTCGACTTTATGATGTCTCCAGTTAGTCGATCCCCATTTTTCAAAGTGATCTGATCGGCGACTACGGTGAGACACGCCAGAACCATAAGTGCCAAAACCAAAGTCAGTCTTTTCATTTTTTCCCTTTCTTCGACTGCCGAAACAAGACCGTTTTCATTCGGCTGCTATTTCGGTGGTGGCGGGCAGCCTAGCGGGCCTTGCCGAACACCTGCTTCAGCAGCGACGTGGTTTGGGCTGCGGGGTCTTTCTCTTCGTGTTCTTGTTGTTGCGATTTCTGCTTCCTGAGCCACGGCTGAGCTGACCCTGCCTCGCTTGTCAGTAGGAATCTCTACGATTTGGGCTCCGGCCAATCTGCGGGCGTGGATTGAAGTCAACCGTGGGCGGCGAGAACTCTCGCGGCTCGCGATTGACTGGAACGATTCGGGAGAAACTACCTGCGATAGCCCTCGTTGTATCCCTGAGCGTAACCGGCCTTGTAACCCTCCCGGAAGGCGTTCTTGTACGCCGTCTGACTGCCGTAGGAGGAGTTGTAGCCGTTGGTTCCTTTCTGGTAAGTGCTGCTGTACGTAGGACGATTGCTGTGGCCGTTGTTGCGGTCCGCTTGTCCGTACCCTAAACCCTCCTGGAAACCATTGTTGTAGGCCCCGTTCTGGATATTGTCGCCGAACGGGCGATGGCCGGGTCCGATGCGATACGGCCTTCCATATTGACTATTCTGACCGTACCGGCCGGTGTAACCCTGGTCGTAGCCCGCCTCATAGGCGCGGCGGTCCGCGTCGTTGTCGGGATGCACACGATATGCGCGGGCGTGTTTGTTGATGCGGTCTTCCTGCCCGTGCTGCCAGCCCCGCTGGTAGTTTGGGTTATCCTGATTGGCGTTGTTTTTGTTCTTGTCGTGCCCGCGGCTGTGCTCAAGTCCTTGTTCCGATTGATACGCAGCGGCGAATTTCGGCGCACTTAACACAGCCACGGTGAATGCCAGGGCTACAGCCCACATCGCGTGACGCAGATTTAGTTTCATTTTAAGGCTCCAATCCTAATGTTTCTTCAGGGCCACACAACTCAATTTTCACTCTCGCGCCCTAAATGGCTGGTCAAAATTGACCACATCGCGAGGCTAAATCTCGGTGTTCTGGACGTAATCTTGCGGGGGGGGCGCACACACCGTTCCATCTGAACTCCTCTTTCAACCCTTCGAATCAAGTCGCCTTGCGGCACTATGCTGCTGGGCGTCAGGTTATCGACGAGTTGCTCTAGCAGTTAAGCCAAGCCCGTAACTCGCAGCCTCGGGAGTAATACCAGCCTGACCCGTGATTGTCTACACTTGCTCCGAGCCAAGCACGCTCTGCCATTTTTCAATGTGATCTGATCGGCAAACAGGGTGGGGCACGCCAAAACAAAAGCTGCCAAGACCAAAGTCAGCCTTCCCATTCTTCCCCCCTTTCTTCGCATGAGCGAAACACAGCCGGTTTCCTTCAACGGCTGTTTCGGTGGTGTCTGCCGCTGTTGCGTAAATGGTTTGAGCGGTTGCGATTACGTACCGGAAACGCGGCTCCCGTTCTTCGTCTAATACCTCTCGATGAGTTCAAAGCAGGGCCGGCCCTCATGCCCGTCCGCCTGATGATGGCTGATCTCGCGCGCGATACGGACGTAGGCTTCCTCCAGTTCTTTCCGGCGCTGTTCCGGCAAGCTGCGATCTTCCAGGGCGGCGACAATGTCGTCAAACTCTGATTCGAGGCGCTCCAGTTCTGCGCACAGCATCTCGACCTCCATTTCCACGCCGAGGATTACGCCACGCACATGGCGATGAGTTCCTTCTTGCTCAATCCCAGGATGCGGTGTTTCTGGCCGGCTTTCTTGAAAGCGGCAATCGCCGCATCCAGGTGATGCTTTTCGTGAGCGGCCGACATTTGCGTGCGAATGCGCGCCTGACCCTTGGGCACCACCGGGAAGAAGAAACCGACCGCGTACACACCTTCGTCAAACAGGTCGCGAGCGAAGTCCTGCGCCAGCTTGGCGTCATAGAGCATGACCGGCACAATCGGGCTGTCGCCTTCCTTGATGTCGAAGCCCGCATCCTTCAGCAAGCCGCGCCAATACCTGGCGTTCCATTCCAGCTTGTCGCGTCGATCGGTGCTGGCTGTGATCAGGTCCATGACCTTCAGCGCGCCCGCCACGATCACCGGCGCCACCGCGTTGGAGAAAAGATACGGACGCGCCCGCTGCCGGCACATTTCCACCAGCTCGCGGCGCCCGCTGACGCAGCCTCCGGAAGCGCCGCCCAGCGCCTTGCCCAAGGTGGTCGTGATCACGTCGATCTTGCCGAGGACCCCACAATGCTCGTGTGTCCCGCGGCCGGTGCGCCCGATGAAACCGGTGGCATGCGAGTCGTCGAGGAACACCATGGCGTTGTACTTCTCGGCCAGGTTCACGATGCGATCAAGCTTGGCCGTGTCGCCGTCCATGGAGAACACGCCGTCGGTGATGATCATGCGAAGGCGCTTGTCCTGGTGCTCGATCAGCTTTTCTTCCAGGTGTTCCATGTCGGAATGTTTGAAGGTGTCCTGCATGGCCTTGCACAGGCGCATGCCGTCAATAATGGAGGCGTGGACCAACCGGTCGGCGATCATCACGTCCTGCTCATTGAGGCACGCCTCGAAAAAGCCGGCGTTTGCGTCCATGCAGGAAGGAAACAGAAGGGTATCTTCGGTGCCGAGAAATGCGGTTAGCCGATGCTCCAGCTCGCGATGGATATCCTGCGTGCCGCAGATGAAGCGCACCGACGACATGCCGTAGCCACGGCTGTCCAGGCCGGCGTGCGCGGCGGCGATCACGTCGGGATGGCTGGAAAGACCCAGGTAGTTGTTGGCGCAAACGTTGATGCACTTCCTGATCCCGCTTCCGAGAGGAAATTCCACTTCGATGTCCGAATGCTGCGGCGAATGAATGTAACGCTCTTCTTTGAACAGGCCGGCGGCTTTGATCGCCTGGATGCCGGCCTGGTAGGAATTGCGGACTGCATCGTTAAAGGCCATGGCTGTTCCTCATGATGAAGTTATGAATCCGAAGTCCCGGGGTTACACCGGGACTTGCTGAAAACGTCGCACCAGCGCCACGATGCTTTGCACGGTGTCAAAGGCCTGGGGCGTGGCATCATCGTCGGGAATCTTGATCGAGAATTTCCTTTCCAGAAAACGCTTGAGAGAAACCATGGAGAAGGAATCGACGATGCCGCCCGAGATCAGCGGCGTCGTTTCGGTAATCTCCCGCTCATCTCCTTCCTCCAGGTACTCCTTGATCACGTAATCGCGCACCATGTTGGTGAGTTCGTCCATTGCCTTGTTCTCCTGTTCGCTCCACCGCCGCGCTGGTCACTCGTTCATCACGGTGGAAAGATCGCCCACCGGCTCGTGGAACTCCTTGCAGCGCAAAATCCGGCGTACGATCTTGCCGCTGCGGGTCTTGGGCAGGGAATCCACAAACTCGATTTCCTGCGGCATCGCCAGCGGAGAGAGCCGCTTGCGAATCCGGTTCATGATTTCCAGTTCCAAGTCCGCCGATGGTTCGTAGCCCCGCTTCAGCGTCACGTACGCCTTCACGACTTCCATGTTGACCGGGTCGGGTTTGGCCACCGCCGCCGACTCGTGCACCGCGGGATGCTCCAGCAGCGCCGACTCTATCTCGAACGGCCCGACTAGGTGGCCGCCGGTATTGATGACGTCGTCGTCACGACCCATGAACCAGAAATAGCCATCCGCATCCACCGAAGCGCGGTCGCCGCACAGATACCATCCGTTCTTGAACTTCGCCTGGAAGCCCGCCTGGTTGCGCCAGTAAGCGCGGAACTGCGACGGCCAGCCGGGACGCAGCGCGATCAGTCCGGCAACACCCGGCTGGTTGACCGGCTCATAGGTCTTCGGGTTCAGCACGGTCGCGGTGATGCCCGGAAACGGCTTGCCCATCGAACCGGGTTTGATCCGCATACCGGGGAAGTTGGTGATCACGATGCAGCCGGTTTCGGTCTGCCAGAACGTGTCGTGAAATGGCCTGCCAAACGCTTCTTCCGACCAGATTACCGCCTCGCCATTGAGCGGCTCGCCCACGCTCGCCAGATAACGCAGGCTCGACACGTCATGCTTGCGAGGAAGCTCGGTGCCCTCTTTCATCAAGAGCCGGATGGCCGTGGGCGCTGAATACCAAACCGTCACGCGGCGCTGGGCAATGAACTCATACCACCGCTGCGCGTTGAAGCCGCTATCAAGCACCACCTGCGTGATCCCGTTCGACCAGGGGCCGACAATGCCGTACGACGTGCCGGTCACCCATCCCGGGTCGGCGTTGCACCAGTACGTATCGTCCGGCCGCAGGTCGAGCACGATTTTGGCCGTGAGGTACTGCGCGACGATGGAGTAGTGGACGTGTTGCGCTCCCTTGGGCTGGCCGGTCGTGCCCGAGGTGTAATGCAGAACGGACGGCGACTCGGCGGTGGTCGGATATACCGCAAAAGTCTCGACCGGGGGCGCCTGCTCCATCCGGAACGCTACCTCTCGTGCCTGCAGTGGCGTGTCGCCGGCGTCCACCACGATGATGTGGCGCAGTTCCGGCAGTTCTTCGCGAATCTTCCGCACCTTGTGAACGTGTTTTTTCTGGGTGATGATGGCCGAAGTTCTAGCGTCGGCGAGACGCACGAACAGCGACTCGTCACCGAATGCGGAAAAAAGAGGCTGCGCCACCGCCCCTGTCTTTAGGATGCCGAGGAAGCCGATATACAGTTCGGGAACGCGGTCCAGGAACAGGCACACGCGTTCACCGGGGTGGACGCCGAGTCCGACCAGGAACGAGGCGATGGTGTTGGAGAGAACGCGCAGGCGATCAAACGTGAACCGCTTCTCGTTGCCGAGATAATCTTCCCAGATCAGCGCGAGCTTGTCCGCCTGGCCGAGACGGCAGATGCGGTCGCTGCACATCCATCCGATATTGAGCGGCTCTCCCGTCTGATAGCCCAGTTCACGCTCGGCTAGCGACCAACTGAATCCGGAAACGAGTTCCTCGTAAGAAGGCGGAGCCATAACCTGTCCGATCTCGGCGCGCGATACTGGTCACGATTCCAAAATGACCATGGCGCCGGTTTGTCGTTTGCCGGGAGCGATGGCGAGCCGGACGTGCCGCACTCCCAAGCGCTTGGACTCCAACTTCATTCGCTCGTGAAGCACGATGGCGTTTCGGTCGCCCAGTTCGACCTCCACCTCGCGCAGCATGCTCAGATCGGTGACCGCGACTCCCAACGCCTTGAGAGTGGCTTCCTTGGCTGCGAAGCACGCGGCATAACAAAGAGCCGGTCTCCTATCCCGGCTGCATCGGCTGATCTCGCGGCTGGTGAAGATGCCATCGCCCAACCGCCATTCACCTCGCGCCAGCTCCTGCTGCACTCGGGTGTTGGCGACGAGATCGATCCCTAAGCCAACGATCATGACCATTGCGAGGATCGGTGCCGGATGCGAGAACCTCGCCTGCTGGCTTGATGATCTACCTCTGCGCTCGAGGCTCAGCGGTTTTTTCCACTCTGCCTTCCCATGGCTTCCCGAAATAGGCTTCCGGGCGCACGGTTCGTCTGTCAATGACCGCAATCGTTGGCCGCTGATTTCGGAGTGGAGCAGGTCAGAACGATGCACAGAAGAGGGGGGCCGCGAATCCCCAGCTTGGGTCCCGGTGCAGTTGTCAGAGCGGATGCTGACGACGGCCTTCAACCCGGCGGAGGCCACAAGCGGCGGCGCAGTTAAAGGCATCCTCCATCTCCTCGGGCGTGACGTGGCGTGCGATCCTGGCGTAATGATCGTGGTCAACGCAGCCGGCGGGATGGTACTGCGACATCAGGTTAACGTAGGTGTCGGGGCCGAGTTCCCGGGCAATCCAGCGCAACACGCGCGGCGTACCCGCCACCCCGTCCGGCATGACCAGGTGGCGCAGCAAGATTCCGCGTGAGGCAAGGCCGCTTTCGTCGAAGACCAGCGGACCGACCTGGCGATGCATTTCCTTGATCGCGGCACAGGCGAACTCCCTGTAGTCGGCGGCGTGGGAACAACAGGCGGCGGCATCGGCGTCCCAGTACTTGCAGTCGGGCATGTAGATGTCCACCACGCCGTCCAGCAGGGCCAGCGCGGTCAGCGAGTCGTAGCCGCTCGTGTTGTACACCAGCGGAAGATGCAGGCCCGCCTCCACTGCCAGCAGCAGCGCTTCCAGGATTTGCGGGACTACGTGCGACGGAGTCACCAGGTTGATGTTGTGGCAACCGGCTGCCTGCAGATGCAGAAACATTGCGGCCAGCTCCGGGGCGGAAGTGGTTCGGCCTTCGCCTAGCCAACTGAGCTGGTGGTTTTGACAGAACACGCAGCGCAGATTGCATTGCGCGAAGAAAACCGTTCCCGAGCCGCGGCTGCCGCTGAGACAAGCCTCTTCACCGAAATGCGGACCGTAGCTGCCGACCCGCGCCCATCGTCCGGTCCGGCAAACGGAGGCTTCGTCATCGAGCCGGTCCACCCCGCATTCTCGCGGGCACAATTTGCAATCGGCGAGCAAGGCGACGGCGCGTTCGACGCGATCGCGCAGTTCACCGCTCTCCCACAGATCGAGGTACGACGCTTGAAAAAGGCGCCGCTCCGGCCAGAGTGCTTGCGCTGCCATAAACTAGTTAACCAATATCCCTCTAGTTCGTTTCCAGACAAAGGAAATATGCGCCGCGTGGCAAACGCTTATCCCGTTTTGAAACAGGAAGAGGGCGGTGCAGAGGTGGTCATACCGATCGCGGTTTCGCAGCCACACGAATTCAAAACCTGCGCCATCACCCAGTCGGCAGCGTGAACGAGAACACCGACCCGTGCCCCGATTGGCTGGTAACGGTAATCGTTCCGCCGTGCAACTCGACGATGGCTTTGGCGATCGCCAGTCCCATGCCGGTGCCCTGCATGGAGACTCTCTGGTTCCGCCCACGATAAAACTTTTCGAAGATCATGCCCTGCTCAACATCGTCGATGCCAGGGCCGTGATCGGCGACCGACGTGATCAGTTGCCGATCGCGTAGCTCCGCGGTGATATGGATGGGCGTCCCCGACGGCGAATACTTGCCGGCGTTGTCGAGCAGTTGCGCAAGAACTTCCGTTATCCGTTTCAAGTCCATGCGCAACGGCGGTAGCTGTTCCGGAACCACCACTTGAACCGTGTGCCGCTCCAGCGCGTGCTTGGCCTCCCGCAGCGCCAGGTCGACCGCTTCGCGGATGTGATGTGGTTCGAAGCGGAGCTCGATCTGTTGCGCATCGAGTTGGGCAACTTCCGCGGCTTCGCCTACCATGCGGTCAAGCCGGTCGCTCTCTTCATTGATGACCGTTGCCAACTCCTTCAATTGAGGTTGGTCCAACTCGACCTCGGACAAGAGCGTTTCGGCTGAAGCTTTGATCGCCGTAAGCGGCGTGCGAAAGTCGTGCGTCACCGCATCCAGCAACAAGGAGCGGATACGGTCGCTTTCACGTGCCGCCTCTGTCTTGGTCAGCTTTTCCATGGTGGCGGCGCGCTCGATGGCGATGGCCACCAGGCTTCCGATCGCCTCCAGGGTTTCCCGGGATATGTTTGACCCGACGATGCCCAGGCTCCCGATGCAGCGAACTCCCATGCGGAGGGGCATGAAGCAGGTCCCACGTTCCCGGTTCAGGACAGGCTCTCCACGACCGCTGACCGCTTTCAACTCGTCGATGGGGATCAGCGATTGCACGCTGATGTCGGAGAAGTACGTCTTCTGCTTGTGGTCAAGAAAGATGGCGGCCCCGGTCACGCCGAAGGAATCGACGATATGCGACGGCACGTTATTCAGAAGACCAAAGACGTTCTCCGAGACGAGAAGCTGCTGGCTGAAGGCGTACAGTCGCTCCACCTCGCGGCGGCGCTGGTTCGATTCCCGGGCCACACGGCGGGCGCGCTCCGACAGGTGGCTGCCGATGATGGCGGTGATCAGGAACGCGAATAGAGAAACCCAGTTCTGCGGGTCGGCAATCGAGAATTTCAGCAATGGCGGAAGGAAAAAAAAGTTATAACCCAGCGTCGCCAATACTGCCATGAAGATGGCTACGCGCAGGCCCCAAAAGGCGGAAACAACAAGGATCGCGAGTAAAAAGGTAAATCCCACGGTAGTGGGATTCAGGTGGATCATACGGAAATAAATCCAGCCGATTACGAAATCAATCGCCGCCGCGGCCAGGAAGCGTAGGATCCATTGCGCCGGTCGGGTCACGCGGGCATTGTAATCCATCGACACAAGGTCCTCGTTTCAACGAGAATAGCCGCGATGCCGAAGACGCCTGAGCAATGGTTGGAAGAAGCGTCCCCACAAAAGAGACAGGGCATATTCAAGCTCATCTTGGGTTACGCACCGGGTGTGGGCAAAACCTACAACATGCTGAGCGAAGGCGCTCGCCGCCGGAGCCGCGGCGAGGACGTGGTGATTGGCGTCGTCGAAACGCATGGGCGCAAGGCGATCGCCGAACTTGCCAGCATGCTCGACACCGTGCCGCGACGCCAGATCGCGTACAAAGGCGCGGCATTCGAAGAGATGGATGTGGACGCCATCCTGGCCCGTCAGCCGCAGGTGGCGCTGGTGGATGAATTGGCCCACACCAATATCGAAGGCAGCAAACACCGGAAGCGCCACGAAGACGTCATCGAGTTGCTGGACGCGAAGATCGATGTGCTCTCGACGATGAATGTGCAGCATATCGAGAGCCTGAACCCGATGGTTCAGAGCATCACCGGGGTACAGGTCAGGGAAACCGTTCCCGACTGGGTCATGCAGCGGGTGGATGAGATCGTGATGGCCGATCTGACGCCGGAGGCGCTGCAGACGCGCATGAAGCGCGGGGACATTTATCCGGTAGACCGCGCCGAGCGGGCCTTAGGCCACTTTTTCCGTCCCGGCAATCTGATTGCGCTGCGTGAGCTCGCCCTGCAGCAAGTGGCCCGGGCCGTGGATCGGAGCCTGGAGTCCTACCTCGCCAAGGAAGGGACACAGCTCAGCGTTGGTGTACGTGAGCGCATTGGCGTGTGCATCAGCTCTAATCCCGCGGCGCAGTACCTGATCGCGCGGGCGGCGCGCATGGCGCAACGCATGGACGCGGACCTGCTGGTTATCTACATCGACATCGGAGTCGATGAAAGCGCCGAGAACCAGCGCACCTTGGCTCAGAATATTCGCTTTGCGGAAAATCTGGGTGCACAGGTGATTCGAACCGAGGGCAAGAGCGTAGCCGAGGTGGTTGCGAAATTCGTCCGCGAGAAGCACATCACGCAAGTGGTGTTCGGACGCTCGGCTCAGAAGGGCTGGCGCAAGTACCTGTACCTGTCGGCCATTCACAAGTTCCTGCGCGATGCTCCACCGGTAGACGTTCACATCGTGACCCAGGAGATGAAGTGAGCGGAACCATGGCCGAGGAGAAACACAGAATTTTGATCGTCGATGATGAGCCGCAGATCGCGAGGGTACTGAAAACGACCTTGTCGAGCCGGGGCTATTCGACGCGCACTGCCTCGGATGGCGATGATGCGCTGCAAGTGATCAAGCAGTGGTCGCCGGACCTGCTCATTACCGACCTGCGCATGCCCAACATGAACGGCCTGGAACTCTGCCGGCACGTTCGCACGAAGTCGCAAATCCCGATCATTGTCTTGTCGGTACGAGGCGAAGAGCGCACTAAGGTTGAGGCGCTGGACGCCGGCGCCGACGATTACATCACCAAGCCCTTCAGCACCAATGAACTCCTGGCCCGGGTTCGCGCCGCCCTCCGGCGCGCCACGACCCCGCAACAGCCGGATTCCCAGGTCATCGAGCTCGGAGATTTCCGCATTGACCTGCAAGCCCACTGCGTTCATGTCCGCAACCAGGAAGTGAAGCTGACACCGAAGGAATTTGATGTCCTGGCATATCTGGCGCGACATCCCGGGAAGGTTGTCACCCACCGCGGACTCCTCGCCTCGGTCTGGGGTGACACCAGCACAGAGCAGCCCGAATACCTGCGGGTTGTGATTGGCCACCTGCGAAAGAAACTTGAACCCGATGAAGCCTCCCCACGCTACATCATCACGGAGCCCTGGATCGGGTACCGCTTCAATGCGGGAGATGAGTAGCCTGCAGTGAGGCTGCCGTTTTTCCCTCAGGGCGGCGCGATGGGCGCCGCGGGAGAGACCGCAGGTCAAGAATCCAGGACCTTGCCAGCAGCATGGCAACCAACAAAAAGAAGCCGAGCACGGCCACGGTAGAAGTCATTTTTCCTCTCTCGCTACATAAGCTGGCTTGAAGGATGGAGTCCAGCTTCCCCTATTTGATCGCCGACCCCGTAAAGCTCGAATAAAGACTCCATAAAAAATTCATAAAGCGAGCATCGGCTGTCGCTCGATTACGAACTTTTTATGCACTCTTTAGACAAATTTTATGCGCGCCCATATCCAATGCAGGTGTGAGCAGAACGGGCCTGAAGCGTGGGGACGTTCGCAACTGCCGACGAGAATGGTTCGAGGGGGTAATGGCTGCAATCGCAATTCTTACCGTCGCATGTACCACCGGAGTGATGTTCCTGCTTCGGTTCCTGGTGGCGATCTGCGGTAAGGACGGCAGGGGAAACCACGTGGTACATGTGTTGCGGGCATGGCCAGAACACGACGGGCACGGAGGAATTGAGCACGGAGGAATTGAGACGGACCCCGACATCGCGGTTGACGGCGTCAACCAATATATGCCGCACCGGAGGATGGCTCCCGCATTTGCGGCTAAACCGTTGAGCCGGCACGATAGTGGCGGGACCCGTGGACTTAATGTGGTGCAGAGAATGAATTCACCGACTCAAGGTCGGACAAACAAAGCCGGAAAGAGTATTCGATGATTTTGGTTGTCACAATTATCGTGCGATTCGTCTCAGCGCGGCTGAGTCGGTACCGCCAGCACGCCATTTCAGTCATGATGATTGGCTGGTTGCTGGCAGGCGTTCCCGCGGCCAGGGCGCAGGTAGTCCCTCCGACACCGGGCGCACCCGACGATGCGGCCCAGTTGCGACGGTTGGTGGAAGAGTTGCAGAAGCGCGTTGCCGAACTGGAAGCTAGAGCTCAGCAGCAGACATCGCTGGCCTCCAAACCGGCCAGCACGGCAGCTCTTGAGACATTAGCCCCGGCGCCGGCGCAAGTCACACCGGCGCGGCTGACCAATGACGATCGGGCAATCCTCGATTACCTAAAGGGGACCACCATCAATCTTACCTTGGACGGTTACTATGGATATAACTTCAACCATCCAATCGGGCGGATCAACCTACTGCGCGCCTACGACGTGAGCAGCAACAGCTTCAGCCTCAACCAGGCGACCGTCGTCCTGGAGCGGGCGCCCGACATTGCCGCCGGCCGGCGCTTTGGCGCGCGCCTGGACCTTCAATATGGACAGGCGACGGAAACCCTCCAGGGAAACCCGGCCAACGAACTCCGGCCGCAAGCATACCGGCCCATCTTCCAGGCTTACGGGACGTATGTGGCTCCCCTTCTGCAAGGTCTCACAATCGACTTTGGGAAATTCGCCAGCGCGATGGGCTACGAAGGCAACTACAGCAAGGACCAGTTCAATTACTCGCGAGCCTATTTCTTCAATTTCCTGCCCTTTTATCACATGGGCTTCCGGAACACCCTTACGGTCAATGACCACCTAAGTCTTGGCTACTGGCTGATCAACGGCGTGCAGCAGACAGAAGACTTCAATGGCTTTAAATCGCATGTTGTCCAAGTCGTTGTGAAGCCCAGCAAGACCGTGCAGTGGAATGTGATTTATCACGTCGGCAGGGAACAACGCGACCTTGTTCCGGCCCTGAATCCCGGTTTTGGAGGGTGTCCCATCCATAGTTGAAGGTTGAGGGGCGGTTCTCGACCCGGCTCTTGATAGAGTCGGGTTGGAAACTTTCTCAACGAAAGGAGAACCGCCTTGAAGCGAAGCTACCACACCCTCAGCACTTTGGGAAAA
>JAIQFT010000036.1 GCA_020073185.1 Terriglobia bacterium | reverse complement strand
CAGCTCCTGTAACGTTCCCTTTCCCTTCTCATAGGCCTGCAAAAACTTCCGTCGCAAATCGTTGGAATATGCTCCCGCCATGCCGATGAGCAGAGAATCGCCATCTGTAGTCTACACTATCTTTGAAAATGGTCTAGTCAGGCTGCGCGATTTAATTCGGCTGAGCGGCGGCGGTCCACAAGGGTGAGGACGGCGTAGGCAACCAGGATCACCAGCATGGGATCGATGGGGTGGCGGTAGTCGATGCCGGGGTGAGTGATGTAGTACACAGCAGGATAAGCGCCGAGAACCGCGGCGTAAGGCAGGATCCACTCGCGGCGGTGGCGCCAGAGCAGCACCAAGCCGCCGAGCATCAGCAGGGTCAAGGCGGAACAGAAAAATGTGTTGGGAATCTGGAAAGGCTCGCCGTCGGCGTACGCCGGATCGAGATTCCAGAAACCCGTCCAAACGAAGACGAACCGCTTCCAGGTAAGCCAGGCGAACACTCCGGGGTTATCGCGGATGAAGCGGAGAGCAAGATCGCGCATCTCGGCGATATAGGCGGTCTCCCCGACGCGATGGAGTTCATTCCACTGAGCGGCGCTGGTGGAGGGAATCGCCCAGTCCGGATAAATGTCGGAAATGTCGCCGGTGTTCCCTACCCTGACTTCCACCCAGAAATTGCTGCGCAGCGGCATGAATTTGTGAAACACACGGTAATTGCGGATTGTCCATGGAGTGACGACGGCCACGATCATGAGCCCAGCAACGGCGGAATGAAACAACCAACGTTGGCCTCGGCGGTCACGTCGCCAGGCAATCCAGAGCAACAGGAAAGGGAGCACGGCGAGCACCGCGGGATTGGTGAGAGCGGCGAGTCCCCACAGCGAGCCATAGGCGATCCAGGCGCTGGTGCGGTCGTCATTGTCATTGTCGAGCCGCAGCGTCCACCAGACCAGCAACGACAGCAGTAAGGTAGTGAGCGCGTTTTCCCAGATGCGGGAGGAAGCGACGAAGATGGCGTAGGGAAAAAAGACCCAGATCCATCCGGCGAGGCGGGCAACACGCTCGCCGATGGTGCGCCGGGCGATGAAGAAAATCGGGACCGTGGTTAACGCGGAGAAAACGCAGTTGAGGCTGAGGCTGACGATCGCCGACGCTTTTGAAAACAGGCCAAAGATCTGGAAGACGCCGGCAAGCAGGCAAGGGTAAACCGGCGGGAACCACGCTGTCGGGCCGGTTTCGCCTTCGTAGGGCGAACTGAAGCCTTTGCCGGTGACGATGGAGCGGGCCACCATGCCCATCTCCCAGGCGAAGTGCCAGTGATGGCGCCTGGGATCGAGGTGTTCCGGGTACAAGAACAGCATGGTGAGAAGGCGAATCACGAGGGCGGCCAGTACCATGGCAGTCAAGAGACGAGCGATGGTGGCAGGCGCGCGCTGCCGGGGAGCGATGACGGCGGATGTGGACTGAGTTGTGATATGCGAATCAGCCATCAGTTAAGCCGGCTACTCATAATGCAGCGCTTCGGTGGGATGCAAGGCCGAGGCGCGGCGGGCGGGCAGAAAACCGAACAGGATTCCGATGCTGCACGAGACGGTCAGCGAAACTACCACCGAGATCCACGAGATCGGCAGATAAAGGCCGTTGAGCAGGATCAGTTGTGCGCCGATGGGGATAGCCACGGCGCTGACCACACCGACGACCGCTCCCACGCCGCTGATGATGAACGCCTCAATGAGGAACTGCCACTGGATTTCGCGGCGGCGGGCGCCTACGGCCATGCGGACACCGATCTCGCGGGTGCGCTGAGTGACGGTGACCAGCATGATGTTCATGATGCCGATGCCGCTGATGATGAGGGTGATGGATGCCACGATCAACAGCACGATGGTCAGCGCGTTGGAGATGCTGCGCGCCGCGCTCAGCATGGAGGCGAGGTTCTGCACGGAATAGACGGCCTCGGGACGATGGCGGTCGTGCAGCAGATCGGTGATTTCACGCGTGGCCAGCGGCACATCGTCGGGGGTGGTGGCCGAGGCGTAGATAGTCTTGATGAATTCCTCGCCGGTAAAGTCCTTGATCAGCGGGAGCGGGATGATCACCGTATCGGTGGTGATTTCGGTCTGGCCGAAAGTAGCGACTCGCTCCTTGAATACGCCCACGACGGTGAGCGCGAGGTCGGAGACCTTGATCTGTTGACCGATGGGATTGTCGTAGGGGAGGGCGGCTGCCAGGTGCTCGGTAATGACGGCGGCCTTGGCGCGAGAATGGACGTCGAGGTCGTCGAGAAAGCGCCCGCGAACCACGTCGAGGTTGCGGACCTTGTTGAAGTCGTCGGTCACACCCACCACGCTGACGGCATGCTCCTTGCCGGAGACGGTCATGGAGACCTGCAGGTCAAATTCCCCGGCGGCATGCATGATGAGCGGCAGCGCGCGCATGGCCTGCAGGTCGCCAAGCGAGATTTGATCGCTGAGCGGGCGAGCTTGGGTAGGGCCGGCACCCACGTGATAGGCGTAGATCAGGTTGGCGCCAATGCCTTCGATCTGGGCAAGAATGTAGCGCTTGCCGGTAAGGCCGACGGTGACCACCAGCACCAGGCAAGCGCTGCCAATCACCACCCCAAGCATGGTGAGGAACGCCTTGAACTTGTTGGCGCGCAAGGCATCGAGAGCCGTTTTCCAGGTTTCGCTGCGGATCATGGTCTGCCTTCCAGTTTAACTGCACAGTCGTAAGATTGACGAATTGAAGAATTTACGAATTGACAAATTGTCGGGAGCCCGCCAATTCCTAGCTTTGTCAATCCGTCAATTGGGCCCGACCCGCTCGCGGGATCGAGCGCCATGGATTGCTATACTCGCCTGCTGTTTGAATGACGGTAGGTGACGCGATGAAAGCCCCGCTCCTTCGCTTGCAGTGGCCGTTCTTCTGCGTGTTTCTTCTTCTATTTTCGTTTTCCGGACTAGCTGAGCCGCTTCCCTTCCGGCGCGCCATGCAACTGGTGGCGCAGCGAGGAACGGTGTCGGTGGCGGCAGCCGAGCAAGCCCGGGCACAAGCGGCGTACCAGGAAATGCGCAACGTGTACCTGCCGCAGCTCATGGTCGGATCCGGGGTCGCGAAGACGTACGGATTCCCGCTCAGTATCGAGGGCTCGGCGCCTTCGATTGTCAGCGTGAATTACCAGTCGTCGCTGTTCAGCCCGGCGGGGCGCGATTTCATGAAGGCGGCACGGCAGGAGTGGCAGGCGTCGGCAACTGGAGCGGAAGACCAGCGAGTGGCTACGCTGCTGGAAGCCGCGATCGCGTACGTCCAGCTCGATACGCTCGCGTCGCGGATGCGGCCGCTGAACCAGCAACAGGAGGAGGCCAACCGGTTGGTGAACGTGGTCAGCGACCGTCTGCAGGCCGGAGTGGACAGCCAACTGGAACTCACGCGCGCCCAGCTGGCGGCGGCGCAGGTTCGCTTGCGGCTGGCGGACGCGGAAGCAGCCGCCGACGTGCTGCGCGAACGCCTAAGCCAACTGACCGGCCTACCGGCAGCCTCGATTGAAACGGTTACGGAATCCATTCCGCAGATTCCCGACCTCAGCCAGCAGCCGGACATCGTGAGTGCAGCGTTGTCGGCAAGCCCAGCGGTGAAGGCGGCGCAGGAATCCGCCAGCGCCAAGGAGTTGCGCGCCAAGGGCGAACACAAGATGATGTGGCCGGCGATTGACCTGGTTGGGCAGTACGGCCTGTTCTCGAAGTACAACAACTATGATCTGTACTTCAACCGCTTCCAGCGGAACAATGCCACGCTGGGAGTCGCGATCCGCTTTCCATTCCTTAACTTCCCGCAGCGGGCGCGGGCCGAGGCTGCCGATGCCGAAGCTGTCAAGGCGCGACGGCAGTCGGAGGTCACAAAGGGCCAAGTCTCGACCGAGACGATTAAACTGGCGCGGTCGATCAAGCAATTGGTTGCGGCAGAACAGGTGGCGCAGCTCGATTACCAATTGGCGCAGGTAGAAGCGGATGCCATCCAGGCGCGAATCCAGGCGGCTGCTCCGGGGGGGCCAGCCGCTGCCGGCCAACCGCCGACCCCACCGCCGGGACCTAGCGAGTTGGGCTCGGCGCGCATCCTGGTGAACGACAAGTACTCGACGTACCTGGACATGAGCTTCGAGCTGGAGAGGGCGCGGCTGCAACTGTTGCGGGCGGCAGGTAAGCTGGAGAACTGGGCGCTGGATGGGAAACAGTAGTCGGTTGCCGGGTTTCGCTGGTCGGGTCTCCTTAACTGATAACCCGCGACAACAAACGTGTCGCAGCCGGGTTTTTGTCAGAGTGGCGCCGGGTGGTGCGTGCAGACACTAACTGTTAAACAAGGGGTGTCGCTAATAAGCTGAATTCTTGTACCTTTCAGGACATCTAAGGTACCATTCAGCCGGAATGACTTCAGGCTGTGACCGGTCGCTGGTAGCGTGATCGGATGTGGGTCTTCAAGAATTTCACCTCGTCGGAGCGAGGGGGAATTTTTGTTGTCAACAGGGTGGACCAGGCGCAATCTGTGAGAGGGTGTTACGATAATTGACTTAACCGCATGCCATTGAAAACGTTGTTCCTAAATCCCCCTTCGTTTGAAAATTTTGACGGCGGCGCCGGGTCCCGGTGGCCGGCAACCCGTGAGATTGAGTCCTACTGGTACCCGGTTTGGCTGGCCTATCCGGCAGGCATGCTGGAAGGTTCGCGGTTGCTGGATGCGCCGCCGCACCACGTCTCGGCGGAAGAAACAATCCGCATCGCCAAGGAATACGAATTCCTGGTGCTGTTTACCAGCACGCCCGGCTTCCCCGGCGACATACGGTTGAGCAAGGCGATTAAGGCGGCCAATCCCAAGATCAAAATTGCGTTTGTCGGGCCGCACGTATCGGTCCTGCCGGAAAAGAGTCTGAACGAGGCGCCGCAGGTTGACTTCGTGGTACGCCGGGAATTCGATTACGCGGTTACCAGCTTTGCCAAGGGCACGCCAGTGGCCGAGATTCCCGGAGTGTCTTACCGCAAGAACGGCAAAGTGGTACACAACCCGGAGGCGCCGCAGGTCACCGACCTCGATGCGCTGCCGAACGTGACCGACGTCTACAAGCGCGACTTGGACGTCCGCCGCTACAACGTTCCATTCCTGCTGCATCCATTCGTCTCGCTGTACACGACGCGCGGCTGCCCGGCGCAGTGCACCTTCTGCCTGTGGCCGCAGACCCTGAGCGGACATCCCTGGCGCAAACGCTCCACCGACGCGGTGGCGCGCGAGATGGCGCAAGCGAAGGAGTACTGGCCGTACGTCAAGGAGTTTTTCTTCGATGACGACACCTTCAACATCCAGAAGGCGCGGACAATCGAGTTGTGCGAGAAGCTGAAGCCGCTGAAGTTGACGTGGTCGTGCACGTCGCGCGTCACGACCGATTACGAGACGCTGAAGGCCATGCGCGATGCCGGGTGCCGGTTGCTGATCGTGGGATACGAATCAGGCGATCAGCAGATCCTGAAGAACATCAAGAAGGGGGCGACCCTGGAACGAGCGCGCCAGTTCACCAAGGACTGCCATAAGCTGGGGCTGGTGATCCATGGCGACTTCATCATGGGCCTGCCCGGCGAGACTCGCGAGACCATCCGGCGCACGATGGACTTCGCCAAGGAACTGGACGTGGAGACGATTCAGGTCTCGGTCGCGCATGCCTATCCCGGAACCGAGTTGTACGATTTCGCCGTGCGCAACGGATTCATGGCGAACAAGGAGATGGTGGACGCAGGTGGACACCAACTGGCGCACATCGAATATCCCGGATTGCCGGCGGAGGAAATCATCGAGGCGGTGCACCGGTTCTACGACGAATACTACTTCCGGCCCAAGGCGGTCTACCGCATCGTGAGGAAGGCGTTTTTCAATTCCGACGAACGAAAGCGCCTCTATCATGAAGCCAAGGAATTCCTGAAGCTTCGCGCCAACCGCAATCGCTGGGTCAAGCAGCAGCGGCAGAAACCGGTGGTGGCGCCACCTGCGGCGCCTGACGGAGGCGGAGCCGGTTCGGAGTCGGAAGCCTCGGTCGAGCCCGCCAACGCTTGAGATTTTTTCCGTGAACCTCCGCAAACGAGCCATCCTGGCCGGGGTGGTGGTGTTCGGGGCCTGCGGCGACATTGCGTTGTCGCGCGGCATGAAGGCGGTGGGCGCGCTTTCCCTGAGCCACTGGACGGATGCCATTTCCGCCATTTTCACGCCCTGGGTAGCGGTGGGGATTATTCTGCTGCTGGCCTTCTTTGCCAGCTACCTGACCGCGCTTTCCTTTGCCGATCTCACTTATGTCCTGCCCGCTACCGCCGTGGGATATATCCTGATGGCGCTGATGGCGAAGTTTTTCCTGCACGAGAACATCTCGCCATGGCGATGGGCAGGGATCGCGCTAATTGCTCTGGGAGTGGGCTTTGTCACATCGGGCCCGGCGAAAACGGTGGGTGCGCGCGGGCAAGCACACCATCTTCCTCCGGTCGGGGGCGCATGACGCACTGGCAATACACCTGGGGCAGCATCCTGGCGGTAGTGGCTGCCTCGACCGCCGGGGACGGGCTTACATCGCTCGCCATGAAGCAATCAGGCGATGTAGGTAAGCTGTATCGTTACAATGGATTAGGTAAAACCATTAAAGTTATACTTAGTAATTCGACGCTGTGGATCGGGGTGGGGTTCATGGCGCTTGCCTTTTTCGCGCTGCTGTTCGCATTGTCGTGGGCGGATGTGAGCCTGGTGGCGCCGGCGTCGGCTTCCCTCACCTTCATTGCGAATGCCATCGTCGGCAAGCTCTTCCTGCGCGAGCAGGTGGACCGGCGGCGGTGGTTGGCGGCGATGCTGGTTGCGGCCGGCGTGGCGCTGGTGGCGAGGTAGGCTCCGGGCTTCAGGCTTCAGGTCTCAGGTCGCCCGCTTTCACTTTCCCAGCAAACGCATAAATCCGCGGGCCGGCAGGTCGGGCACCAGGAAGCGTTGCGGCCTGCCGGACCGGGTTGTAAGCGCCTCGGCGGCGAGATAGCCGCTGCGGACGGCACCTTCCATGGTGGCGGGCCAACCGGTGGCGGTCCAGTCGCCGGCAAGGAACACGCGAGGCCAGGGAGAGACTTGCGCCGGGCGATGCGCATCGGTGCCCGGCAGCGGCGCGTAGGTGGCGTTCACTTCCTTGATGACGGCCGACTTCAGCAGCCGGGCGTGGTTCGCTTCGGGGAAAAATTCGGCCAGCTCGCGCATGGCGAGGTTGAGGATTTCCTGTTTGGATTTCTCGACCAGGTTTTTCGAAGAACTGACAACCAACTCTATGTAGCCCCCCCTGGTGCCGTCCCTACGGGACTCCGAGTCACGATTGTTGCTTACCCGGGGCTTACGCCCCGGGCTAAGATCTGCCGCCCCTGCGTTGGCGTCAGGCATGGACGCAGGAGTACTGCCACTGCGATCGAGAATCTCCGATTTGTGGAACATCCACTGGATGGTGCGATCCAGAAGCACAGCATGCGGCAGGTCGGTTATCTGGCGGTCGAACCAGAGGTGAATGCCGGTGATAGGCGAAGTTTCGAAGCGATCAAGCATCGAGCGCAAGGCGGCTGACAGGTCGTCTTCATCTTCATCCCTGGGTATTATGCCCGGCAGCGCCTGGAATGGGACGGCAAGGACGGCGTAGTCGCAAGCGAAGTCTCGCCCGCTTGCGCAGATGCGGACCTGGTTGGCATCGGCGCGGAAGGAATCGACGCTGGCGCGCATTGCGACGGCGCCACCCTGTTGCAGGATGTAATCGCCGGCAATTCCGTATAGATCTGACAGCGGTAGAGCCGGCAGGCCGAGCGCACCTGCTTGCGCCGATTTCAGGAATGATTCGCGAAAAACCTGCGCGGCATAACGCGACGAGACGCGTTCCAGGTCTTCGTTCAACGCGCTGACCAACACCACCCTCCAGAAGCGATCGATGGCCCGCTGCGTTTGGCCGCGGGCATGGAGCCAGTCGAAGAACGGATCGCCGTTGTCGTCGGGAAGGCGAGCGGCGAGGGCCAGCATGGCACGTGCGATGGCCGTCTTGTCGCCTAAGGAAAGGCAAGGCGCGCGCAGGAAGGAGCCGGCGCTATGAAATGGAGCGGGCAGCAGTCCCGGCTCGATGAGGGAGCGGCGTCCGCCGGGCTCGATGAAGGTGAGGCGGCGGTACCAGCGGATCTTGTCCGCGGCGCCGATGCGGCGGTAGAAATCAAGCAGATTGGTACAGCAGCCGAGCAGCACGTGCTGGCAGTTGTCGACCACCTCGCCGGTAGCGGGGTGCTGGTAGGAAGAGGCGCGGCCGCCCAAGTACGGGCGGCGCTCGAACAACGAGACGCGGAAGCCGGCGCCCGCCAGAGCACATCCGGCGGACAGTCCGGCGAGTCCTCCGCCGACAACCGCCACCGTCGGCGCATTGTGGGCGATCATCATCATGTGACGATCCGCCGCCACATCCCCTTGATCAGAACACGAAGCTTTTCGCTGGTAGTCAGGCACACGCGCTCGGTGAAGACGTCGTAATCGCGGTCGGCGATTTTGGCGAGCAAGCGGCTGTAAATTTCCACCAGCGTCCAAAGCGCGGGCTGGCTATCTTCGTCCACGTAAGCGATCAACTGGCGCCCGGAGGCGTAGTACTGGCGGGCACGCTCGGCTTCCATCTCCAGCAGGGGGCGGAAATTGGTCGGCCTGGACGAACGGAACATGCTGGCGCCGATGCCGCAGCGATCAAGATCCTGCTGCGGCAAGTAGATGCGGCCCATGGTGGCGTCTTCCTTGACGTCGCGAATGATATTGGTGAGTTGAAAGGCGATGCCGCAGCGCTCCGCAAGATCCTCCGCCACCGGATCGCGATAGCCGAAGATACGAATGCAGACCAGGCCGACAACGGAGGCGACGTGATAGCAGTAATTATAGAGATCGTCGAAAGTCTGGTAGAGCACCTGGGGGCCGTCGGCCGTTGGTTGTGGGCTACCGGGCCAGGGGACGTCCATGGCAGTGCCGTAAACCAGTGTTTCCAGTAATTCGATGGGGATATGGAAGCGGCGCTGGCTGTCGGCAACCGCCATGAGCACGGGATCGTCGGTGGGCTCGCCGGCAACGATACGGTCCAGGGACTCGATCCAGGCGTTAAGCTTGAGGCGCTTGTCCTCGGGCGTGAGCAGTGGATCGTCGCTGATGTCGTCGGCGTGGCGCATGAAGGCGTACACGGCGCTGAGGGCGTCGCGCTTGCGCCGCGGCAGCACCAGGAAAGCGTAGTAGAAGTTGCGCGCCGCCTTGCGCGTGATGTGGCGGCAGATGCCGTACGCGGTGCGCAGTTGCAGCGGGGCGACTCGCGGGGCGCTGGGCGCCTGTCCGGTTTGGGCGAGAACGGTCATGGTTTTTTCGATGGACGCAGCGAATCCCAGATCCTTCCGATGATCAACGGCGGACCGCTTGCTTCCGGTCCCGGCTAAGGAAGCTCTGATCAAGCACATCGCCGGTCCCTCAGCGGCTAAAGCCGTACCCTTTGTACAGCATTTACGGACGACCTGAAGGCCGTCCCCTTCAAAAACCGGGGTTGATCAGACCATCCTTAAAGCACCATCCCGAATGCCGAACGGGCGATCAAAGCCAACTTCCGAGCCTTGGAGATCGCGGGCCGCCTGGTGAGAACGTCAAAGCCCTGGCGCTCGATCGCGTTCAGGATTTCCTGCCCGCCGCGGGTGAAGAGCTCGATGTCAATCGCCAGCTTCTTGTCTACCTCGCGCGCCAACGGTGCGCCACGCGCGAACCAATCGCGAGCGCGCTCGACTTCAAATTTCATCAGCTCGCGGAACTGCGGCGTGAAGCGGCGGGCGGCAATGTCCTGCTCGCTGACGCCATAACGCTGTAAGTCTTCGAGCGGAATGTAAATGCGGCCCTTGCCGTAGTCGGGCCAGACGTCCTGCCAGAAATTCGCCAGTTGCAACGCGGTGCAGGTGTAATCGGAAAGCCGCTGCCGCGCGTCGTCGCAATAGCCGCAGACATAAAGCACGAGGCGTCCTACCGGATTGGCGGAGTAACAACAATATCGGAGAACATCGTCAAAGGTCTGGTATCGGCCCAGCTTCTGGTCCTGGCGGAAGGCCTTCAAAAGATCGGCGAATGGCTGGTGCGGGATGTTGCACTCGCGAATGGTCTCCCGCAGCGCGATGAATACCGGGTGGCGCGGCCGCGCCGGGTTCCTGGAGGATGGCCCAGGCTGAAGCTGCTCGACATTCATGCGTACGTCCAGGGGCGGAGGCGCCACCAGGCTGAGATAGGTTGCGTTCAGTTCTTCTTCCCATTCGTCGAGCAGGCGCAGTGCTTGCCGCGGGTCGGAAACCTCATCGCCCAGGTCGTCGGAAATGCGGCAGTAGGCGTACACGCTGTAGAAATGCGGCCGGACGCGCTCCGGCAGGAACCAGGTGGCGACGGAGAAATTCTCGTAATGCCGGCGCGCCAGCCGCGCACAGTAGGCACGCGCTTCGGTCAGCGACGGCGCCTGCGCGGGAATGGCGTACTCCGCCGGCAATCCGGCGAAGGGGACGGAATTGGGAGTGGCCCTCAACATATCAATTTAATCACAGAGGACACAGAGAAACGCAAAGGCGAAAAACGACGGAGGACCTAGGTGGCCCTCCGTGTCCGCCGTGGTTGCGAGCCTATTCAGTGCCCGGGGATGATGGCGGTCTTGATGTCGCCGTTGCGGTTCAGCATGTGGCGTAGCACTTGCTGCAAGCGCGAGAGCGGCGCCTCGCCGGTAATGTAATCCGCACCGCGGATCTTGCGTTCCGCGATCAGGGCAAAGGCCTTGCGAACCGTTTCCGGAGTGTGATGAAAGGTGGCCTTCAGCGAAATCTCGGAGTAGTGCAAGCGATTGGTGTCGAGGGCGACCTTGGTCCCGCTGGCGCATCCGCCGAAGAAATTGACGGTGCCGCCCTTGCGTACCATATCAATGGACCATTCCCAGGCCTCGGGACGTCCGACCGCCTCGATGACCACATCCGCGCCGCGGCGGTCCGGGGTAAGCGCGCGCACGGCATCCACGGCGTCCTGCACCTGGGTGATCTGGACGACGTCGTCGGCGCCCAGGCGCTTGGCCGCAGAAACCTGGGAATCGCGCTTGGCCACGGAGATAACGTTGCATCCGGTGAGCTTGGCGACTTGGACGAACATCAGGCCGATGGGTCCGCCGCCGATGACGACCACGGTGTCGCCGATTTCGACGTTGGTCTCGTGCAGGCCGCGCAGCACGCAGGCCAGCGGCTCGACCATGGCCGCTTCTTCATAGCTGACATTGCTGGGCACGGCCAGCATGTTGCTTTCGACAATCCGGCGCGGAATCTTGATGTACTCGGCATAGGCGCCATTGTTAAAGAGCAGATCCTCGCAGAGGTTCTCCTGGTGCTTGGAACAGTAGAAGCACATCTGGCAGGGCGCCGAATTCAGCGCCACCACCCGCATGCCGGAGCGGAAACCCTTGACGCCGGCTCCGACCTCCTCGATCACCCCCGCCAGTTCGTGGCCGAAAAGAGCGGGCGGAACGATCATGCGGGCGTGGTATCCGCGCTGGTACACTTTGAGATCGGTGCCGCAGGTCAGAGCGACTTGTACCTTGATGAGGGCCTCTCCATGTCCCACCCGGGGGATAGGCACTCGCTCAATCTTAACGTCCTCCTTACCATAGAGGACCGCAGCTGTCATATGTCCATTCACTAGCTTTCCTTCCCTTTTGTGCCGCCCGCGGAACCTATGGTGAAGGGCCCACTTGAGGTTCGGGTTCCAACCCCGGCTGTATGACAACCTTCATCGATTCGGGCCGGGGATGAGCAGCTAAATTCAGTGCTTCCACCGCTTTTGCCAGGGGAAAACGGTGCGTAATGAGCCGCTCCAAGTCCATTTCTCGGCGGCAAACAAAACTCACAGCTTCCTCCTGGAGGTCAATGGAAGCGCTGTATGAGCCCAACAGACTCTTCTCGTCAACACAGATTGCGGCGGGATCGATGACGGCCTCTCCTCGAACCGTCTGGGCGAACAGTAAG
Organism: Terriglobia bacterium; assembly: GCA_020073185.1. Classification (NCBI taxonomy): domain Bacteria; kingdom Pseudomonadati; phylum Acidobacteriota; class Terriglobia; species Terriglobia bacterium. The sequence continues at coordinate 26,502 of JAIQFT010000036.1, read as the reverse complement.
ATCCTGCCACCAGAGCGCGCAGCCTCGATGGCTGTGCGTATCAGCGACGTGCCGGCAACCGCCAGAATGACGGCATCGGCCCCACGCCCCTCGGTCCACTGGCGCACGGTTTGAACGGAATCGGAGTGCGAGGCATCAATGGACCCGCTAAGGCCGAACCCAGCCGCTATTGTAAGCCTCTGGGGGAACAAATCGGAAGTGAATACCTTTGCACCTGCTCGTTGGGCTAATGCTCCCAACACGATACCGATGGGTCCCTGTCCAATCACGAAGACCGTCTCGCCCGCTTGCAGGCGCAGGGTCTGGATGCCCTTCATGCAGGTGTTGATCGGCTCAATGAAGGATGCCTGTTCAAAGGACACCCCATCGGGGAGCTTCACCACCCCGCCCCGGGCCAGGATCCAGTCCATCACGCGGACATAGTCAGAAAAGCCGCCGCCGCTGGGCTCAAAGCCCGCCGTACATCCTACCCGTTTGTAAACGGGACATTGGGCAAACACCCTGTGACGGCAATAGAAACACTCGCCACAGGGGATGTGATGGAAAACGCTCACCCGATCGCCCACTGCGTAACCGCTTACGCTTTCCCCTGTCTGCACGACCACACCGGCGGTTTCGTGGCCGAAAATGCGGGGCGCGGAATGTGAGCCAGTGCCGATTTTCTTCAGGTCGGTGCCGCAAATGCCGCAAGTATGCACCTTGATGAGCAGTTCGCCGGGACCGATTCTGGGAACAGGCACCGCTTCCAGCCGGACGTCATCCTTCCCGTGGTAAACGGCGGCCCGCATGGCGGCAGGGACGGACGGGATGTCTCGCCGGGTTCCGGTTTGTGTGGCGACCGACATCAGCTCCTATTGCCGGACAGCGCCGGTTGCAGCGCCGCCCCTTCCTGCTCAATCAGATGAGCCAGCGCCCGGGAAAGCTCGCGGGAGGCATGGCTTGAATTTATTCCCAACCGCGCCAGCGCCAGCCAACGTGCAGGCCGTACAGCGGACGCGAGCAGCAAGCGCGCGGTTCGAAGACGGCCGCGCGCGTCGATGAAACGTTCGAACGACGGCATGGGAAAGCCGGCCACGTCCGATATTGCCTTCAGGGCGATAAACCCACAGCCGTGTTGGCCGGCGACCAGCGCGACCCCGGCAGCTTCCATGTCGGCGGCTGCGGCGCCGTACGAACCGGTGAGGCGGCCCTTGGCGTCGCGGTCCAGCACCGACGGGACGGTGAGCAGTATGCCGCTGCCGCCGCAGGCGTTGAAACGCGCACCGGTAGCCGCATCCACGACCGTTGCCGGCTGAAAGATTGTCCCCACCTCCAAGCTCGAATCCAGCGCCCCAGCCAAACCCGCGGAGACTATTACGCGCGGACGGTGGGAAGCAAAAACCGCCACCGCCGCCTGGCGGGCAAGCCTGGCGCCGATGCCGGAACAAATCACCAGGACGCCGTCGCCGGCAAATGCCGGGAGCGTGAGATCGCTGGCGGCCAAGTCCCGGCGGGGCCAGTGGCGCACCAGCGACCGGACCTCGCGTTCCATGGCGGCGATGATGGCGATCTCAACCGGCATAACCGTTGGCACGAAACCACGCGACGGCGCGACGCAAGGCATCGTCGACCGACACTATCTTCCAACCCAACTCGCGCTCCGCCTTCTCTGACGAAACCCACATTTTTTTGCGGCCCATACGCACGGCGTCGAGCGTAACTCGCGGCTCACGGCGCAGGATTTTCCCGGTGACCACGGTGTCCGCGACGCCCGCGGCAAGCGCGAACACATAGGGCAGGCGCAGGGTCGGCGCGGCCAGTCCGGTGATCGAGGCCAGCTTGTCCAAGATCTGTTTCAAAGTCAGATTCTCGCCGCCCAGGATGTAGCGTTCTCCCGCTCTTCCCTGCTCGAAGGCGGCGATGTGTCCGCGCGCGACTTCGCGCACGTCCACGACGTTGAGCCCGGTATCCACGTAGGCCGGAAACTTGCGCTGCAGGAAATCGACAAGGATTCGTCCCGTCGGCGTCGGCTTAACATCGTACTCGCCAACCGGCGTGGTGGGATTCACGACGACCACGTCGCCGCCGGATTTTCCGGCTGCGATCGCCACCTGTTCGGCGATGAACTTCGAGCGCTTGTAGTGGCCGATCATGCCCTTCAACTCCACCGGTGAATTTTCATCGGCAGGACGGCCATTGCCGGTGAAACCCATGGTCGCCACACTGGAGCAATACACAATCCGCCGCACGCCCGCCTGCCGCGCCGCGTCAATTAATCCGCGCGTGCCTTCGACATTGCAGCGATACATGGACCGCATGTCGGCGGCGTCGCGCGTCCACAAACGGTAGTCGGCGGCGACATGAAAAACGGCGTCGCAGCCGCCGATCGCCGAGCGCAGCTTGTCAGCTTCGCACAAGTCGCCGATGACGCGGTCGGCCTTCAGCGCTTCGACATTCTTCGTCGGACTCGACGCCCGCATCAAGAGCCGCAGTTCGGCGCCCCTATCGGCCAACGCGCGCGCCACGTGGCTTCCGACAAAACCCGACGCTCCTGTTACGAACGCCCTCATCACATCGCAGCCGGCTTAATCGAGCTTCTCGGGCTGCAGCGAAATGTCTTGCTCGCCCGCGGCCTTGCGTTCCCAGTACTGGCGAACCCACGCCTCCCAGCTTTTGCCGGCAGCCATGTCGCGGCCGGTGAAGGCAAGGCCGGCAATGTCGGCGTAGGATATTGAGATTTTGCCGGTCCCGTCCTTCGGCAACAGGCGGACAAACGAGTCGGCCAGAGTTGGGCCGGTGCGGCGGTCGAATAAGTATCCCTCGATCCTGTCGCCGTCCTTGCGCGTGATCAGCACATCGCCACGATAGTCGAAGGCGCGCTCCAGGGCGTCGCGAAGGTCGTTTTCATCGGCGAGGTCCGGGACCCAGCCCTCGAGTTTTTCGCGCGCGCCGGGTTCGACCACTTCCAGGCTGTCGGGATCGGGCAGGTGCAGTTGGGCGCGATGTCCTGCTTCACGGCCGGTCAAACTCGCGTCTCCTGCGGCGCATTGCTTTCGATCTGCACCAGCGGATGGAAGCCATGAACGGGGTGTATCGGTTCGTGAAGAAGCTCCAAAGCCTTCCGATCTGGGTAGCGGCTGGACAGCGCGGCACGCACGGTGGCGAGGAATCCGCGCAGCGAGCTAAACGTGTCGTTCACCGCCGAGGCTTCGTAGCCGCTGTGCACCATGCAATTGGCACACTTGGGATTGCCGGATTCGGTGCCGTAACGCTCCCATTGCGTGCTCTGCAGCAATTCGGCAAAGCTGTCGGCGTAACCGTCCTGCAGCAGGTAGCAGGGCTTCTGCCAGCCGAAGACGTTGAAGGTCGGCATGCCCCAGGGGGTGCACGGATAATCGCGCTTGCCCATCAGAAATTCGAGGAAGAGCGGCGACATGTTGAAGCGCCAGGCCGGCCTGCGATTGGAGAGAATAGCGCGGAACAGCCGCCGGGTACGGGCGCGACCGAGGAAATGGCTCTGGTCCGGCGCCTTGTCGTAGGAATAGCCCGGCGAAAGCATCATGCCCTCGACGCCGAGCGCCATGGTTTCGTCGAAGAAGGCGCGCACGCTCTGGGGATCGGCGCCGTCGAACAGGGTGGTGTTGGTGGTGACGCGGAAGCCGCGGCGCAGCGCCTCCTTGATGCCGACAACCGCCTTGTCATAGCCGCCTTCCAGGCAAACAGAAAAGTCGTGGTGCTCGCGCTGGCCGTCCAAGTGGACGGAGAAGGTCAGGTACTTGCTGGGCTTGAACAGATCAATTTTCTGCTGCAATAGGAGCGCGTTGGTGCAGAGATAAATGTACTTGCGGCGCTCCACCAGGCTGGCAACGATTTCGCCGATCTGCGGGTGCAACAGCGGCTCGCCACCGGGAATCGCGACGGTCGGAGCGCCGCATTCGTCCACCGCGCGCAAGCACTCCTCCGGCGTGAGCTGCATTTTGAGCACATGGCCCGGGTACTGGATTTTGCCACAGCCGGCGCATGCCAGATTGCAGCGGAACAGCGGTTCCAGCATGAGGACGAGCGGGTAGCGCTTGCGTCCCTTGAGCTTCTGCTTCAGGACGTAGCTGGCGACCGTCCACATCTGCGAGACCGGTACTGGCATTACGCTTCTCCCAATTCCCGCTCCGGCGCGCGGTTATCGGCCGGCCGGACGGCGGCATCGGCGGCGGTCATGGCTTTTTGATAGTTGGCTAACGCCAGCAACGGAAAATACTCGGCGTACATGTTGTACTTGAGATAGAAAACCTTGGGGAAGCCGGTACCGGTGTACCACTTCTCCCACCAGGATCCGTCGCGCCTTTGCGTCTTCAGCAAGTAAACGATTCCTTTGTGGACGGAGTCGCTGCGGGTATCGCCCGCCGCGAGCAACCCGAGAATCGCCCACGCCGTCTGCGAAGCCGTGCTCGGCCCGACCCCGCGGGCGGCCGGATCGTGATACGACCAGAGGCTCTCGCCCCAACCGCCATCCGGGTTCTGCACCATGCGCAGCCATTCAGCCGCCTGCTGAATATACGGCTCATGGTGGTCGATGCCGATCGCTTCCAGCCCGCGCAGCACCAGGTGGGTGCCATAGATGTAATTGCAGCCCCAGCGGCCGAACCAGCAGCCATCGGGCTCCTGCTCCCTGAGGATGAAATCAATGGCCCGCTGGACGCGATGATCCTCGCGCGTGTAGCCGTGTGCCGCCAGCATTTCCAGCACGCGCCCGGTGATGTCCACGGTCGCCGGATCCAGCATGGCATTGTGGTCGGCGAACGGGATGTACTGGAACACCAGCTTGTCGTTGTCCTTATCAAACGACGCCCAGCCGCCATTCTTGCACTGCATGGAGAACACCCAGTCAATGGCGCGGGTGACTGACTCGTGCTGGTAGCGCTCGTTAGGATGGTCGACGTGGTCGAGCGCGAGGCAGGCCTGCGCGGTGTCGTCCACGTCGGGATAGAACTCGTTGTTGAATTCGAAATACCAGCCGGCGGGCTGGCCTTTCCGGTCCTTCATCGACCAGTCGCCTTTGTGCGTGACCTGCTTCTTGAGCACCCAGTCGGCGGCGGCGACCATACGCGGGTCTTTGGCGCCGGCGCCACCCTCGCCCAGCGCATAAAGAGCATAGACCGTGTCCCAGACCGGTGACTTGCAAGGCTGCATGCGGAAGGTGGTCTCTTCCTCGATGCCCAACGCCTCGAATTCATCGAGGGCGCGGATGAATTGCGGGTCGTCCACCGAGTAGCCCAGGCAGCGCAGCGCGATGATGGAATTCATCATGGCCGGGTAAATCGCGCCCAGGCCGTCACTCATCTCGACGCGCTCCAGCATCCACTCTTCCGCGGCACGCAGCGCTATGTTACGCAGCGGCCGGATATGGAAACGCTCGAACCAGTGCGTGGCCCGGTCGAGAAACAGGAAAAAATTCCGCCAACTGACGATCTTGGAATCCCAGTGAAGGTACAGGTTGCAGTTGTCCCGGCCGCCGGGGAACAGTTCCTCGATTCCCAGCTCCGGGGGAATTTTCTTGTACGGCTTCTTGGCGTACACGATGGCCAGCGGGATGAAGATGGCGCGGGACCACGACGAAATTTCGTAGATGTTGAACCAGGACCAGTTGGGAAACAGGACGATTTCCGGCGGGATGGCGGGCACGGCGAACCAGTCGTACTGCCCGAGGAAACACAGGTAAATCTTGGTGTAGGTGTTGGCGGAGGTCGGTCCGCCGAGTTCGTGAATCTTGCGGCAGGCGCGCGCCAGCAACGGGTCTTCGGCGCTGTATCCGGCCAGCTTGAGGGCGAAATACGCCTTCACGGAAGCACTGATATCGGAAGGTCCGCCGGGAAATATCGGCCAGCCGCCATCCTCGTTCTGGTGTTCGATGATCCAGCGGGCAGCCTTGTGAAATCTCTTGGGATCGCCCGTGCCGAGGAGAGTGTGCATCATGATGTAGTCGGACTCGAGGGTGGAATCCGCCTCGAGCTCGCCACACCAGTACCCATCCTCATGTTGGGTGGAGAACAGGTGCTTGCGCGCCGCATCCATGGCGGCGGCGACGCGGCTGAACATGTCGTCGATCTTGCCGAACCTCATCGGGGTTTCTGGGGGAAAAACCCGCCCGAACCCTCCTCCTACGAATTTATTCTGCCGCCACCGTGGCCGGAGCGCTGCCGATCGCCTCGACGATCTCCGGCGGCAGTCCAAAGCGGACGTTTTCCGGCATCACTTCCACTTCCCGGAGGTTGGTATAACCCCTGCCGCGGAGGTATTGGACCACCTCTTCCACCAGGCACTCCGGCGCCGACGCTCCCGCAGTTACGGCCACATTTCTCACCGCCTCCAGCCACTCCGACTTGATGGCGCGGTAGTTTTCGATCAAGTAAGCCGGCGTACGCAGGCTTCCCGCGACCTCGACCAGGCGCTTGGAGTTGGAGCTGTTATCCGATCCCACCACCAGCAGCAAATCCACCTCGCTGGCGATGTGCTTCACCGCGGTCTGGCGATTCTCGGTGGCGTAGCAGATGTCCTGCGCGAGCGGTCCCCTGATATTGGGAAACTTTATTTCCAGCGCCTCGACGATGTCGCGCGTCTCGTCCAGGCTGAGAGTGGTCTGCGTGAGGTACGCAACCCGGTTCGGGTCCGGCACATGCAAGTTCTCGACCTCTCGCGCCGAGCCGACCACCTGGGTCACGCCGGGCGCTTCTCCCAGGGTGCCGATCACCTCGTCGTGGTCGCGATGGCCGATCAGGATCAGCGAGTAGCCCTCTTTGGCGAAGCGAACCGCCTCGACGTGGACTTTCGTCACCAGCGGGCAGGTGGCGTCGATCACCCGCAGGTTGCGCAACTCGCTGGCCTTGCGAACTTCGGGCGCAACGCCGTGCGCGCTGTAGATAACCCGCTCGCCCGTCGGAACCTCGTCCACGCCGTCCACAAAGATTGCGCCCTTGGCGGAGAGTTCCTCTACCACGTAGCGGTTATGGACAATCTCCTTGCGGACGTAAATCGGCGGCCCAAAGGTTTCCAGCGCGATGCGCACGATATCAATGGCGCGCACCACGCCGGCGCAAAAGCCACGTGGCTTCAGCAGCAAAAGCGACTTCTGGTCGTTGTCAGTCATGAATGCCTGGCCGGCCGCCCGGAGCCGGTAATCCCCACTCTAGGAACATTACCTTCCAAACTAGCCCACCCCGGTGTCCATCGTCAATGCAAATATCAGACACTGCGGGAATTAGCATCGATCAGCGTTATCTGCGCCGTGAACAGCAACGCCCTGTCTCCCAGCCCTGCAGTAATTGTTTTTCCGATCCAGCCTGCCGGTCCATTAGCAGCTCCGGAAGTCTCGCCTGCCGCCGCTCGCCGCGAGATTCCGAGTGTGCCCGCCTGGGACCAGTCCCGCTCGGCGCAGTTTATCTGGGAGCGCCCGCCTTCAGCATCTGCTCGGCGTGCTTGAGCGAGGTCTCCGTCACCTTGGCGCCACTCAACATGCGCGCCAGCTCCTCGCGGCGCTCACGATCCTCGAGGCGGCGGACGCTGGTGCGGGTGCGCCCGCCCACTTCCCTTTTTTCGATGACGTAATGATGATCGGCGAAGCAGGCAATTTGCGGCAGGTGGGTGATGCAGAGCACCTGCGATGTCGTTGCCAGCGCCTTCAGCTTTTTGCCCACCGCCTCTGCGGCACGCCCGCCGATGCCGGTATCAATCTCGTCAAATACGAGCGTGCGCTGCGTCTCGTTTTTCCTGCGCCGCGAGTGCACTTCGATCGTCGCTTTCAGCGCCAGCATCACCCGCGACATCTCACCGCCCGAGGCGATCTGCTCCACCGGGCGCAACGGTTCACCGGGATTGGTGGTGATCAGATACCGCACCTGGTCGAAGCCGGAGCTGCTCCAGTTCTGCTCGTCGTCTGCAGCCTCGACCTCGACGCGGAAGCGCGCCTTCATCGCCAGCTCGTTCACCTCCTGCTCGACCAATTTCTCCAGGCGGCGGGCGGCGTCGGCCCGCTGGCGCGATAGGGCATGCGCCGCGGCCCTATACTGTTCCGCGGCGGCGGCCAACTGGGCACGCAGTTTGCGCAGCACTTCATCCTTGTTTTCGATGTCGTTCAACTTGTGCGCGACCTCTTCGCCGTAGGCAATCACCGCCCCCAGCGACTCGCCATATTTGCGTTTGAGTCGATCGAGCAACGCGAGCCGGTCTTCGATCCCGGCCAGCCGCTCCGGCGAGGCGTCGATTCCCGCGGCGTAGTCGCGCAGCGTTGCGCCCAGGTCTTCGGCGGCGATGCGCGCCGACTCCAGGGAAGCCAGCGCCTCCTGGAACCGGGAGTCATAGCGCGCGAGCTCCTCGATCTGCCGCGACGCAGCGCGCAAGGTGGACGCCGACGCGGCCTCGCCCTCGTACAGCAGGTCGTACGCCGTCATCGCCGCCGAATAGATTTTTTCTGCGTTGGCAAGAACACGTTTTTCCGATTCCAGGCGATCGTCCTCGCCGGGCTGAATTCGCGCGCCCTCGATCTCCTTTTTTTGAAAACTCCACAGATCGATCAGCCGCAGCTTGTCCTGCTCGCCGCGCTCCAGCTCTGCAATGCGATGGCGAATGCCATTCCAAGCGGCGAACGCTTCCGCCACGGGCTGCGCGTCACAGCCCGCAAAACTGTCGAGCAGCTTCAGCCGCGCGGCCGCGTCGAAGCCGAGGATGGATTCGTTCTGCGCGTGCACGGAGGCGAGATAAGGTGCGAGCTGTTTCAGCACGGCTACCGTCGCCGGCTGGTTGTTGACGAACACCCGCCCACGGCCGCCGGCAGCCACTTCTCGCCGCAGGATCACCTCGCCGTTTTCGGAATCAATACCGTTCTGTTCCAGGATTTCCGCCACGCGATGGTCGTTCACTTCGCAAGCCGCCGATACCACCGCTTTCTCCGCGCCGTGGCGGATGATCTCGCTGGAAGCCTTCTCGCCCAGCAACAGTGCGAGCGCGTCAATCAGGATGGATTTTCCGGCGCCGGTCTCGCCGGTCAGCAGGTTGAGTCCGGCGGAGAATTCCACCACCACGTGATCAAGGACCGCATAGTTCTCGACGCGCAGTTCGAGGAGCACGGGAGCTTCCTGGGGAGAATCTCGTGCGCAGAATACCACGAGTTGTGAGTATGCGGCCGAAGAGGTCGGCATTCGTCGCTCCAACGTTCCAGACGCGCGCCTGGCTTGTAAAGGACTCAGAACCGACAACTCAAGACTCACAACTCGGTGATCTATAATTGCATCTTGCTCTGGTGAAGCTTCTCTAAAAAGTGATGGCCATACTCCCCCTCTCGTTTGTCATCGGTGGTGAGATCGCGAACATGATTTGGCAGACCGGCCCGGTCGCCAAGGCGGTTCTCCTCATTTTGCTGTTTTTCAGCATTCTTTCCTGGTCGATCATCCTCGCGCGCTGGAACCTGCTGCGCCGCGCGCGGGTGCAGAGCGGACGCTTCCTGCGCGCTTTCCGCCGCGCGCAGCGCTTCCAGGACATTGCCGCGGTGGCCGAGCAATTCAGGCCCAGCCCGTTGGTGGCTGTGTTCGAAGGCGGATTTGAGGAATTCAAGCGCTCGCGCAGCGCGGCGGCAACGCAGCGCGCCATGCAGATTGCGGCTTCGGAGGAATTGACGCGCCTGGAGCGACGGCTGCCGTGGCTGGCGATCACCGCCGCCGCAACCCCGTTCATCGGCTTGTTCGGAACCGTGTGGGGCATCATTGATGCCTTCCACGGGCTCGGCACAGCCGGCGCCGCAACCCTGCGAGCGGTAGCGCCCGGCATTTCCGAAGCGCTGATTACCACCGCCGCCGGTCTGTTTGCCGCCATCCCGGCCGTCATCGCCTACAACGTGTTCGGCAGCGCCATCCGCGAGTTCGGCTCGCGCATGGATGATTTCTCGCTGGAAATGCTCAACGCCGTGGAGCGCGCCGGCGCCGAGGCACCGCGCCGCGCCGCCGCCCCCGAGCCGGAGTTGCGGTAATGGCTTTCACCGATTCCAACGGCCGCACGCGCTCCGCGCTGGCCGACATCAATATCACGCCGCTGGTGGACGTGGTTCTGGTGCTGCTGATCATCTTCATGCTCACCGCGCCCATCCTCCAGTCGGGCATCGAGGTGGACGTTCCGAAGACCAAGACGGTGAAAGAAATCACCGAAGAGCGCGTGGTAATCAGCATTGACCGGCAGCAGCGAGTTTTTCTCGGCAACGACCCGATCAACGTGAACCAGATTCCGGACGCGCTGCGTCGAAAGGTGCGCGATCCGCAACGGCAATCGATTTTTCTGCGCGCCGACGAGAATGTTCCCTTCGGCGCCTTCGCCACGGTGATGGATGCGGTCAAACAGGCAGGCATCACCAACGTCAGCATCGTCACCCAACCGTTGAAAGCGAATGGCAGCAACCGCTGACATCTTTACCGAACGCGAGGAGTGGCGACGGCCGCTGGGCTGGTCGGCGGCGCTGCATGGCTTGCTGTTCTGCGCCATTCTGCTTTACGGCGCGATCTTCGGCCGCTTCAGCGGCGAATCGTGGGGCGGCAGCGGTGCGGGTGGCGGAGCGATGAGCGTGACGATGGTCAGCACAATTCCCTTGCCGCACACCGCGCCCCAGTCGCAGAACATCCTGGCCAACGAGTCCAAGGGTTTGTCGCAATCGCTGCCCAAGGCCAAGGAAGAGCCGACGCCGGAGGCCATCCCGATCCCCGAGAAAAGCGCGAGGCGCCGTGTCGAACCCAAGCCGCGCACTTCCACCCAACAAAAACCGCGACCGGTGGAAGAGGCCAGCAATGTCGTGCCCTTCGGACAGGGCGGTCCGGTCAGCGGACCGTACGGCGTGTTCAGCACACCCAACGCGAAGGGCGGTTTCGGGTTCACCGGCGGCGGCGGCGATTTCGGTTCGCGCTTTGCCTGGTACGTCCGCGTGGTGCAACAAAAGATCTCGGAGAACTGGCTGAAATACGAGATCGACCCGAATATTCAGGACGCTCGCCGCGTTTACATCACCTTCGAGATCACGCGCGCCGGACAACCGGTGAACGTGCAGATCGAGCAATCCAGCGGCGTCCCGTCGCTGGACCAGTCGGCGGTGCGCGCCTTGCAGCGCATCGATTCCTTTGGCCCTTTGCCCAATGAGTACGCCGGCAACCGCGTCTCGGTGGAATTCTGGTTCGATTACCGGCGCTGATTGCGGCAACGCGCCGGTCAGCCGGCCAGTAAGTCGGATTACGATATGTTCATTGACATGATCAAGCGATCCGCATTCGCATTGGTGGCCGTGCTGCTGCTGGCTGGCTCGGCCCTCGCCCAGCAGGACTGGATTCGCACCGGCACCGGTCTGGGCGTCGAGAAGGTCCGCCTCGCCGTGCCCGATTTCAAGCAGGCCTCGGCCGATCCCACCAGCGAAGCACTGCTGAAGGTCTTCGACGACACCCTGTGGAACGACCTCAGCCAAGCCGGCATCTTCGACGTGGTTTCGAAAAGCTTCTACCCGCTGCAGGTGCCGGGTGCGCCCGACGAGGTCAAACTGGATGCCTGGGCCAATCCCCCGGCGAACGCCGGGATGCTTGCCTTTGGCAACCTGAGCGCCTCCGCCGGCGACGTGCTCGTGCAGGGCTGGCTCTACGACGTCAAGAACACGCAATCCCCGCAAGTGCTGGGCAAGCAATACCGCGAGAAAGCCACGCCGGAGAACGCGCGCCTCATCGCGCACCGCTTTGCCGACGAGATCATCTTTCGCCTGGGCGGCGGAATCCAGGGCATCGCGGAAAGCAAAATTGCTTTCGTCAGCGCGCGCAGCGGGCACAAGGAAATCTGGGTGATGGATTACGACGGCGCCAACCAGCGCCCGCTTACCCATCTGGGCTCGATCGCGCTGTCGCCACGCTTCTCGCCCGACAGTTCGCGCGTCGCCTTTAGCGCCATGACCGGTGGCGGGTGGAACATCGCCATGTACTCGCTTGACCTCGGGCGCATGGTGAGCTTTCCGCATTTCGGCGGCACCAACCTGTCGCCGGCGTGGTCGCCGGAAGGCAAGCAGATCGCGTTTTCCACCTCGCGCACCGGCGATCCGGAAATATTCATCTGCGACAGCGACGGCTCCCACCTGCGGCGGGTCACGGCCTATCATGGTCCCGACGTCGCGCCGGTGTGGAACCCGAAGACCGGAGCGCAGATCGCCTGGGTCAGCGGGCGCACCGGGTTGCCGCAGATTTATATGATGGAGTCGGACGGCACCAACCCGCAGCGCATGACCGACCAGGGTTACGCGGTCTCGCCGTCGTGGTCGCCGAACGGCCAGTTTCTCGCCTTTGCCTGGATCCGGCACTACGGGCCCGGGATGCCGGGGGCGCAGGACATCTACGTGATGGACATCGCCAGCAAGCAGATCGTGCAGTTGACGCACGAGGGCGGACGCAACGATTTTCCCTCGTGGTCGCCCGACGGGAGGCACATCGTGTTTCAGTCCAACCGCGGCGGCCGCGATGAGATCTGGACCATGCTGGCCGACGGGGCGCAGCAACACCAGTTGACCAGCTCCGGACACAACACGCAGCCGAACTGGAGTTGGAAATAGAGTTTCAACAGCGGGCAAGGAACGCATCACAGCGCTATGTGCTAAAGCCGTTGCCAGCGCAATCAATTTCGGGCCTTCCGGGTGTACATTGTTGGGTTCGAGACAGGACGCCGGGCGCATCTGGGTGTCTTCCGGCGCCACACTTTAACCGCGGTTTCGCTTGCGTTTGATGGGAGGAGAGAAGTGAAGCACGACAGGATGAAGTGGACTATTCTCATCGTACTGTTGGCCAGTGTGCTGACTCTGGGCGGATGCAAGAAGAAGGTCGCGCCGCCGCCGCCACCACCGCCGCCGTCCCCGCCACCGGCGCCCACCGCATCGCTGAGCGCCAGCCCCGATACAATTCAGCCCGGCCAGTCCGCCACGCTGACCTGGCAGACGCAAAACGCCACCGACGTAACCCTCGACGGCAGCAAGGTAGACGCGAACGGCTCGCACACGGTATCGCCGGCGCAGTCCACCACCTACCGGCTGAGCGCCAAGGGGGCGGGCGGAACGCAGGAAGCTACGGCGCGGGTCACGGTCACGCCGGCGCCTCCGCCGCCGCCGCAGCCCAGCGCAACCGAGGAGGAGATGTTCAACCGCAACATCAAGGACATCTTCTTCGACTATGACAAGTACGACATCCGCGCGGACCAGCAATCGTCGTTGCAGGGCGATGCGCAGTGGTTGTCGCAGCATCCCAACGTGCGGTTCACCATCGAAGGACACTGCGACGAGCGCGGCTCGACCGAGTACAACCTGGCCCTGGGCGACAACCGCGCCAACGCCGTGAGGAACGCGCTGGTCCAGGCCGGCGTCGGTGCCGACCGGATGAACACCATCAGCTACGGCAAAGAGAAGCCGTTCTGTACCGAGTCGAACGAGCAGTGCTGGCAGCAGAACCGCCGCGGCCACTTCGTGTATAAGAAGTAGCCAAGGGCAACGGTCTTGTGGCACTGGTTTCTTGTCCGTGATTGTCAGCATCGCGGGCACGGGCATTGGCTCGTGTCCGCGGTCCATCTGGAAGCGGCAACCGAGCGGGGTCTCACCGCCTGCTAAGGACCATCGACCGCTTTTTTGCATCGAACAGAGCAGCGCAACTCGAGCAGCTTTTTATGAAAACTTTGAAACTCTTGCTTCCGCTAGCGCTTTTGGCCGCCGCAACGCCCGCCTTCCCGGTCGCCAAGGAGATTATCCAGCTCCAGACGCAGGTGCAGGCGCTGCAGGACCAGATGTCGCGCATGCAACAGTCCTTTGACGAGCGCATGGGCGTAATGCGCAACCTGATCGAGTCCACCACCGACAAGATGAACCAGATTAACGCCTCGCTGGCCGAGCTGCAGCGCACCATCAAGCAGCAACAGGCCGAAGGCGGCACGCGTACCGACCAGGTTTCGGGACAAATCCAGGCGCTCAATGACTCCGTGGATGAGCTCAAGGCACGCATCGGCAAGATCGGCAACCAGCTCGATGCCATGCAGAACGCGCAGACCACGCTGCCACCGGGCGCGACACCCGGGCAACCCGGCGGAACCCAGCAGCAGGCGCCTCCGCCCGAAGTGCTCTACAACAACGCGCTGCGCGACTACAACGCGGCCAAGTACGATCTGGCCTCGCAGGAATTCGCCGATTACCTGAAGTACTACCCGAACACCGATCTGGCGGGGAACGCGCAGTACTATCTCGCCGACCTCGAATACCGTCAGGGCAATTACGAGCAGGCGGCGAGAGACTACGACAAAGTCCTGGAGCAATATCCGAGCGGCAACAAGGCGCCGGCGGCGCAGCTGAAAAAAGGATTCGCGCTGTTGGAGCTGGGACGGCGCACCGACGGCATCCGCGAATTGAACAGCCTGATTCAGCGCTATCCGCGGTCCCTGGAAGCCGACCAGGCGCGCAAGCGGCTGGCCTCGCTGGGCGCGCGCCCCAGCGGCACGCGTCCTGCCCGCAAACCGAGTGGGGAATGAGTTGTCGGTCGTGAGTTCTGAGTTGGGAGTTACTGGTTTGTGCTCACCACGCAGAACTCACAACGGCCTCACTCCAGGTCCAAGCTCCGCAAACAATAACGGATCTCCTGCGCCATCTCGAGGACGCGCATGCCTTCCTTGACCATCAGCTTGCAGGCGATGGCGGGGTGCGGCTGTGTGCCCTCGCCCAGGTCGTACACGATGCGGCAGTACTGGCAGTCTTCGTTCCAGCAAAACCGGCCATAGGAGATCCCTTCGGGGACGAGATACTGCATGGCGCGCAACATCATGTTGCCCTCGGGAACGTCAAATTCCCTGCCCATGATCGTGATCTTGACCAGTTTTTCGTAAGGCCGGAACAGCGGACCGGGACTGCTCATGGGCGCATTGTACGGACCTGAGCGCGGTCTACGACACGGGAAAAAGCGTCGAGGAATTGGACAAGGCTGAAAACACCGAGCGGAAGGAAGTCGGACAGGCGAGCGGGCGAGCCGCAATCGAACCAGCCTTGACGGCGGTGTTATTCTTGACCACCAGGTCCACAATTCGCCAGTCTGATCGCCAGCGCAGCAAACCGCTGCGGCAAAGGGCTTATGAATCCACTCTCCTTCATCGTCGAGGCCGATTTCGCAGCGTTTGTGGACGCCATACCGGACGCGGTCGCGATCGTTGACGAGCGCGGGCGGATCGTGCTGGTCAATAAGCAAACCGAGAAGTTGTTCGGGTATGCCGCGACGGAATTGACGGGGCAGCCGATTGAGATTCTGATTCCCGAGCGCTTCCGGCAAAACCATCCCCATCACCGGAAATCGTTCGAGCAAAATCCGCGGGCCAGGCCCATGGGCACGGGACTTGATTTGTGCGGACTGAGGAAGAACCGCAGCGAGTTCCCGGTCGAGATCAGCCTAAGTCCGTTGAAGACGCGCGCCAATTCCATGGTGATCGCGGCGATTCGAGACGTGACCGAACGCAAAGAGCGCGAGGAAGCGTTGTGGAAGCTGAACCGGCGACTGGAGGCGGAAAAAGCCTATCGCTCGCTGGTGGAGCACGCCCCGTACGGCATTTACCGGGCAGGAGTGGAAGACGATAACTTCCTGGCGGTGAATCCGGCGCTGATGCAAATGCTGGGTTATGAACATGAACACGAACTGCTGCGCCTGAGCATTGGCAGCGACGTGTATCGCGATCCCGCCGATCGCGTCGCCCACCTGGAGATGAGCCGCAAGCAACGGCACTTCCAAGGCGTGGAAGTCGAGTGGAAGCGGAAGGACGGCAGCCCGCTTTACGTGCGGCTGTCCGGCCGGCGCGGCAGCGAGGAATCCGGCCCGGAGTACCTGGATGTGGTGGCGGAAGACGTCACGCAGCGGCGTAAGCTCGAAGAACAGTTCCAGAAAGCGCAACGACTGGAAGCGATCGCCAGGCTGGCGGGGGGCGTTGCCCACGACTTCAACAACCTGCTGGGCGTGATCACCGGCTACGCTTTCATGTTGCTCAATGAAGTCCCCGCGGGTCCCATGCGGGACAGGATCGACGGCATCCTGCAGGCAGCCGGCAGCGCGGCGACGCTGACTCGCGATTTGTTGGCGGTCAGCCGCAGCCAGGTGCTGCAACCAACGGTCCTGGACTTGAACACGGTGGTGAAAGACACCGAGAAAATCCTGTTGCGTGTCATTAGCGAAGACATACGCCTGCGCAACCAACTGGAAGCCCAGTTGGGACGCGTCAAGCTGGATCGCACGCAGATCGAGCAAGTCCTGCTGAACCTGGTCATCAACGCGCGCGACGCCATGCCTGCCGGCGGCGAGATACGCATCCAGACCGCCAATGCCCACCTGGACGAAAGCTACAGCAATGCCCATGCCGGAGTGCAGGCGGGAGACTACGTGGTGCTCGAGGTGGTGGATAGCGGCAAAGGGATGGACCGGGCCACGCAGGCGCGTGTGTTCGAGCCGTTCTTTACGACCAAGTCTCCGGACAAGGGAACCGGCCTTGGCTTGGCCAGCGTCTACGGCATCGTCCACCAGAGTGGCGGCCACATCTGGCTGTACAGCGAGCCTGGAATCGGCACGACCTTCAAGATCTATTTCCCGCGGGTTTACGATCGCGCCGAAGCCGCCGCCGCGCGGCGTCCCCCCGCCACGTTTCGCGGAACCGAAACCGTTCTGCTGGTCGAGGACCACGCCCTGCTGCGCAAAGTCACAACCGAGATGATCCGCGACATGGGCTACTCGGTGCTGGTGGCCGACGGGCCGGAGGCCGCCCTGGAAATCGCACGCGACCGCGAAATCCATCTGCTGGTGACCGACGTGGTCATGCCGGACATGAATGGGCTGACGTTGAGAGACAGGATCGTAGCGATGCGCCCGCAAATCAGGACGCTGCTGATGTCGGGATATTCGGGAGACGTGATCTCGCAATATGGCGATATCGGCGTCGGGACCGGGCTGCTGGCCAAACCTTTCACCGCCGAATCCTTGGGCGCGCAGATGAGGTCCCTGCTGGACCTGAAATAGGCAAGGCATTCGACCAGCGCTTGAGATCACACATAGCTGTGCGAAATAACCCACCTCGATGTGACATAGTGCCCGGCTAGGATTCCCAGCCGGTCGCAACAGCGGAGGCTGGTTGGCGTAAGTGTCTTATTTTGTTGGTCGCAGGCGCGCTTCTCCGACTGTGTTTAGGAGTGGCGAAGGATGGCCCCGCAGTTGCACTTCTCTTCTGCGAGGTGAGGACATGGCGACTGCAACCGTAAACAAGACGACGATACTGAGCGAGATCTTCCACGACATGCCTCCGGCATTGATCAAAGAGCTTGAAAGACTGGAGTTCACGACCAGCTATCCGAGCGACGCTGTTCTGTTCGTTGAAGGGCAGACGCCCCGCGGAGTCTTCATGGTGCTGCGCGGACGGGTGAAGCTTTCGGTGTGCTCACGCGATGGAAAGACACTGATTCTGCGGATTGCCAAGGCAGGTGAAGTGCTGGGCATCAGCGCCTCGGTTTCGTCGCACGCGTATGAAGCGACGGCGGAAACGTTGGAGGCCTCGGAGATCAGCTTTGTGAAGCGAGCGGACATATTGCGGCTCATGCATGAGCACAACCACTTGGCGCTGTGGCTGGCGGAGAACTTGAGCCACGAATACAGCTTCACTTGCCGCGAGGTACGCAACCTGATGCTGGCCGAGTCAGCCAGCGGAAGGCTGGCGCGCTTCCTGGTGGAGAGTCTCGACAAGAACGGCACACCGCAACAACCCGGCTGCATGAAACTGGGTCTGACGCACGAGGAGATGGCGCAGATGATCGGATCCTCGCGGGAAACGGTCACGCGCACGCTGGCGGCATTCAAGAAGCGGCACCTGGTGGAACAGAACGGCGCCACCTTCATCATTCGCGATCGCATGGCGCTGGAATCCATGGTCCCGGCCTGACGTCGGAACCATGGGCTGCTGCTTCCCTACCGCAGCTCCTCCATGCACTCTTCCAGCACCTGGCGCGAGGGACGGACCGCCGATTCCGGCAAGGTAGCCAGCGGATCGTCGGCGATATTGAGCAATTCCAGGAAGGTGGGCGCTTTCGGGTTCAAATAGAAGACGCCGGTAAGCACCTCGCCCTTGTCGTGGGCCTCGGCGAGCCGCTTGAGGGCTTCCGCCTTGTTGGTGGGATCGTATTCTTCCTCAATCTTGCGCATGCGCAAACGCGATCCGTCGTGCATCGTCACGTCCACCATTGTCCCGGCATCGTACTCCACGTTGATGTCCTCGAACGCGGGCACGAAGCTGACTTCCTGCAACGGCTCGTCATGGTCCTTGGTGAACTTGTACGACTTGGTCGAACCCTCGTGGTCGTTGAAGGTCACGCACGGCGAAATCACGTCGAGCATGGCGGTGCCGTTGTGCGCAATGGCCGCCTTCAGCATGGCGAGCAGTTGCTTTTTGTCGCCGGAGAACGAGCGGCCGACGTAGGTGGCGCCCAGCATGATGGCGAGCGAGCAGGTATCGATCGGCGGCAGGTCATTGATCACGCCTGACTTCAGCTTGGAGCCGAGATCGGCCGTGGCCGAGAACTGGCCCTTGGTGAGGCCGTACACGCCGTTGTCCTCGATGATGTAAATCATGGGCAGGTTGCGGCGCATCAAGTGCACGAACTGCCCGATGCCGATGGAGGCGGTGTCACCGTCGCCGCTGACGCCGAGCGCGATCAGTTTTCGGTTCGCCAGCAAGGCTCCGGTCGTGACCGACGGCATGCGGCCGTGCACCGCGTTGAAGCTGTGCGAGCGGCTCATGAAATAGGCGGGGCTTTTGGAGGAGCAGCCGATGCCGGAGGGCTTGATCACGCGCTCGGGCGGCACGCCCATTTCGTACATGGCGTCAATAATGCGTTCCGAGATGGCGTTATGGCCGCAGCCGGCGCACAGCGTGCTCTTGCCGCCGCGGTAGTCGATCACCGTCAGGCCGATGCGGTTGGTCTTGGGCTGGGGCGTGGAAGTCGGTGTGGTCGCCATTTATCGGCCCTCCTGCGAAATGATCTCGTCGGTGATGGAACGCGCGTCAATGGGCAGGCCGTTGAAATGACGCACGCTGCGCAGCTTGGTGAGATGGGCGACGTTGAGATCGAGCTTGAGCAGCGCCATCATCTGCGCGTCGCGGTTCTGGTCCACTACATAGACGCGGTCGTGCGAGGCGACGAACTCGTGCACGTCGCGGTTGAAGGGGAAGGCCCGAATGCGCAGGTAATCGGCTTCGACGCCGTATTCGTTGCGCAACTGGTCGCGGCTTTCCACCAGCGCCCAGTGCGAAGTGCCGTAGGCGATGATGCCTATCTTCGACCTGCCGTTCTGCACGATTTCCGGCTTGGGAACGTGCGCGCGCGCGGTCTCGAATTTGTGGCTCAGCCGCTCCATGTTGTTGACGTAATCGTCGGGACGCTCGCTGTACTGCGCCTTTTCGTTGTGGCCGCTGCCGCGCGTGAAGTACGCCGCCGCGGGATGGTCGGTGCCGGGGAGCGTGCGATAGCCGATGCCGTCGCCGTCCACGTCCTTGTAGCGCGCGAAACCGCCTAGCCGGTCGAGGTCTTGCTTGCTCAGCACCTTGCCGCGGCGGATCGGTTTTTCGGGATACTGGAACGGCTCCGACATCCAGTTGTTCATCCCGAGATCGAGATCGGAGAGCACGAACACCGGCGTCTGGAATTGCTCCGCCAGATCGAAGGCGTCACCGGCCATGCTGAAGCACTCGTGCACCGAGGCGGGAAACAGAAGGATGTGCTGGGTGTCACCGTGCGACAGGAACGCGGTGGAAAGCACGTCACCCTGCGCGGTACGGGTGGGCATGCCGGTGGAAGGCCCAACGCGCTGGATGTCCCAAACGACCGCCGGCACTTCGACGTAGTAGCCGAGGCCGGTGAACTCGGCCATGAGCGATATGCCGGGACCGGAAGTGGAGGTCATGGAGCGCGCACCGGCCCAGGCCGCGCCCAGCACCATGCCGATGGCGGCGAGTTCGTCTTCCGCCTGCACGATGGCAAAAGTGGCTCTGCCATCTTTGCCGATGCGGTATTGCTTCATGTAATCGATGAGCGTTTCGACAAGCGACGACGAGGGCGTAATCGGGTACCAGGTCACCACCGTCACGCCGGCGAACATGCAGCCCAGCGCGGCCGCCGAGTTGCCGTCAATGATAATTTGGCCGCGCGTCTTGTCCATGCGCTCGATCGTGAAGGGATCCGCCTTGGTCAGCGACGAAGCCGCGTAGTCGTATCCCGCCTTGGCGGCGCCGACGTTGAGGTCGGCGGCCCTAACTTTCCGCCCGAACTGTTTGCGGATGGCTTTCTCCATCTCCACCGGGTCGAGGTTGAGCAACCGCGCCACCACGCCGACGTAGACCATGTTCTTGACCAGCTTGCGCAGCTTGGCTTCCGGGCAGACCGGGGCGACCAGCTTGTCGAA
Organism: Terriglobia bacterium; assembly: GCA_020073185.1. Lineage (NCBI taxonomy): Bacteria > Pseudomonadati > Acidobacteriota > Terriglobia > Terriglobia bacterium. The sequence continues at coordinate 6,028 of JAIQFT010000036.1, read as the reverse complement.
CGGGACGGAGTAGAAGGTTAGATCCTGGCGAAGGGAGCGCAGATCCAGCGGCTCGTCGTAGAGCGCCGCAGCCCCTGGCGCGAGCGACATGACATCTTCCTGTGCGGTCTCCGGGTTCATGGCCACCAGGAAATCGATTTCCTTCTTGCGCGCGATGTAACCGTCTTTGCTGGCGCGGATGGTGTACCAGGTCGGCAGCCCGGCGATGTTGGAGGGAAACAGGTTCTTGCCCGAGACCGGGATGCCCATCTGGAAAATGGTGCGCAAGAGCACGGTGTTGGCCGATTGCGACCCGGAACCGTTCACCGTCGCGACCTGGAGCGAGAAGTCGTTGACCACCGGCTTCCGCTCCACGCGGCTGGAGAGTTCGCGGGGACCGATTTCAGTCGTAGCCATGAAAGCTGTCCTTAGAATGAATTCCGAACGATCGCCAAGGGGAGGACTTGCGCGCGGAAATCATGCGGCATCGCCGAGATTTTCAGGACGACCAATCCCCCCACCAACAGAGATGCTGCGGGCCGCCGGTTCGATTCCGGAATATCGTACTACGATGTGAACGCCCGCTACTCGGTGAAGGCCTGCGCGATCCTGCGAAACTTGTCGTAACGCTGCGCCGTCAGCTCCTCGGGCGACTTCGCCTTGAGCTGGGCAAGATTGGCTTGCAGACGCTTATCGAGCATGCGCGCGGCGGCATCCCAATCGTTCTGCGCGCCGCCCGGTGGTTCCGGCACGACTTCGTCGACCAGGCGAAACCGGCTCAGGTCGTCGGCGGTGATCTTCATCGCCGCGGCCGCCAGTTCCCTCTTGGACGCGTCTCGCCACATGATGGAGGCGCAGCCCTCCGGCGAAATGACGGAGTAGATGGCGTTCTCCATCATGAGTACGCGGTCGCCGACGGCGATGGCGAGCGCGCCGCCGCTGCCGCCCTCGCCCGTGATAGTGGTGAGGATGGGTACGCGCAGGCGCGCCATCTCGCGCAGGTTGTGGGCGATGGCTTCCGCCTGCCCGCGCTCTTCGGCGCCCAGCCCGGGATAGGCGCCGGGCGTGTCCACAAGGGTGAAAATCGGCCGGCGGAATTTTTCCGCGAAGCGCATCACACGCAGGGCCTTGCGATAACCCTCGGGATTCGGCATGCCGAAATTGCGGTACACCCGTTGCTTGGCGTCGCGTCCCTTCTGCGTGCCGATGACGGCGACATCCTCGCCGTGAAATTTCGCCATGCCGCACACGATCGCCGGATCGTCGGAAAAGCCGCGGTCGCCGTGCATCTCGCTCCAGTCGGTGAAGATGCGCTCGATGTAGTCGAGCGTATACGGGCGCTGCGGGTGGCGGGCCAGTTCGGTCTTCTGCCACGGACCGAGATGGGAGGTGACCTGCCGGCGCAGGGCCTCGATCTGTTCCTGGAGAGTTTGCAGTTGGCGGCGGGCTTCCTGGTTCTCGCCAGCGGCCTTCTCCAGGTGGCGGACTTGCTGCTCGATATTTTCGAGTTCCTGTTTTGCCTGTTCGGCAGAATCCATCAGGTTTCCGTTATCCCGCGCGCGTCGGCAATTGCGGTTAGTCCACAATGCGGACACTGCCGCGCCCGCATAGCTCCTCTACCCGCGCAATGAATGCCCGGTCCGGTTGCACATTATAGCCCTCCGGCTCCATGATCACCATGAAGTCGTCAGCACGTTCCAGGTCGAACAATATCTTGGCCTCGCCGGGATGCGATGTGCAGTGCGCGTGCAGTACGTCGACGGTCTCGACGGTCGCGGTCTCCAGGGGCACGCGGATGCGGAGGGCGCGCGGCAGCTTGGGCCGGGCCTGCTCCAGCGGCTCGATGTCGCCGACCAGGACTTTGGGATTGGCGCCTTCCTCGACGCGCACGCCGGCCTTCACCAGCACCGGAACCTCGAGCTTCACTTTGTCCGCCAGGCGCCGGTACGCTTCCGGGAATACGATCATGTCCACCGTGCCGAACATGTCTTCCAGCACGCCCTGCGCGTAGAGGTCGCCCTTGCGCGACTTGGCCACGCAGACGTGGGTGATGATGCCGGCGGTGAAAATTTCGTCCTTGCCGGTGCTCTGCTTCATGGCGCAGATTTCCTGGGTGGAGAGCGCGGCGAAATCCTGCAGCTTCGACTCGTACTTTTGCAGCGGATGTCCGGTGATGAAGAAGCCCAGGATTTCCTTTTCGGCGGCGAGGCGCTGGTGCTCGTCCCACTCGGCGCCGTCGAGATACTCGGCCTTCGGCGCTTGCTCCTGCGGCCCGTCGAAGACGCCAAACAGCCCATGCTGGCCGGCGTCCAGGTCGCGCTGCGTCTTCTGGCCGCGCTCCATGGCTCTATCTACGGCGTCGAAGAGTTGCTTGCGGCGGCCCAGGGAATCCATGGCGCCGCTTTTGATGAGCGATTCCAGAACGCGCTTATTCAACAGACGCAGGTCCACGTTTTCGCAGAAGTCGAAGAACGAGCGGAGACGCCCGATTTTCTGGCGGGCGGCGACGATGGATTCGATCGCGTTTTGGCCGACGTTCTTGATGGCCGCCAATCCAAACCGGATTGCCTGCCCGTGGGGGGTGAAGTTGGCGTCGCTGACGTTGATGTCAGGCGGCTCGACGGCAATGCCCATCTCGCGGCACTCGTTGATGTACTTCACGACGTCGTCCGTGCTGCCGGTCACGGAGGTCAGCAGCGCCGCCATGAATTCGACCGCATAATGCGTCTTCAGATAGGCGGTCTGATAGGCGAGCAGAGCGTAGGCGGCGGAGTGCGACTTGTTGAAGCCGTAGCCCGCGAATTGCTCCATCAGTTCGAAAATCTTTTCCACCTTTCGTTGCGGGAAGCCGCGCTCCGTCGCTCCACGCACGAAGCGGTCGCGCTGCTTCGCCATTTCGTCGGGATCTTTCTTGCCCATGGCGCGGCGCAGGATGTCGGCTTCCCCGAGCGAATAGCCGGCGAGGCGGTTGGCAATCTGCATTACCTGTTCCTGGTAGACGATGACGCCGAGCGTCTCGCGCAGGATCGGCTCCAGCTCCGGCAGCTCGTATTCGATTTTCCGGCGGCCCCACTTGCGCTCGATGAAGTCGTCAATCATGCCACCCTGGATGGGGCCGGGGCGGTAGAGTGCGTTCAAGGCGGTGAGATCTTCCACCGTGTTCGGCTTGTAGCGCCGCAGCACATCGCGCATGCCGTGCGATTCAAACTGGAAGACGCCGCTGGTCAGCCCGCCGTGGAATACCTTCTCGTAGGTTGGTTTGTCGTCGAGTGGGATCTTGTTCCAGTCGAGCTCTTCGCCGCGGGTTTGGCGGATGAGCTTGAGCGCGTCGTCAAGAATGGTCAGCGTGGTGAGCCCGAGAAAGTCCATCTTCAGCAGGCCCATCTTTTCGATCGCCTTCATGTCGAAGGCGGTGACGATTTCGTCGTTCTTGGTCTTGTGGAGCGGGACCAGATCGATCAGCGGCTGCGGCGAGATGACCACGCCGGCCGCGTGCACGCCCGCATTGCGCACCAGTCCCTCGAGGCGCTGGGCGGTATCAATCAGCTCCTTGACCTGCGGCTCGCTGTCATACGCCTGCTGCAGTGGAGGCGAGTCCTGGAGCGCCTGCTTAAGGGTGATGTTCAGCGTTGCCGGGACCATCTTGGCGATGCGGTCGACGTCGCTGTAGGGGATCTGCATGGCGCGGCCCACGTCCTTGATCGCAGCCTTCGCCATCAGCGTGCCGAAGGTGATGATCTGCGCCACGTTGTCGCGGCCGTATTTCTCGGTGACGTAATGGATGACCTCGCCGCGCCGGTTCATGCAGAAGTCGACGTCGATATCGGGCATGGACACGCGCTCGGGATTGAGGAAGCGCTCGAACAGCAACTCGTGCTGCAGCGGGTCGAGATCGGTGATCCCCATCGCGTACGACACCAGCGACCCGGCGGCGGAACCGCGTCCCGGGCCGACCGGTATGCCGCGCTCTCGAGCCCAGCGGATGAAGTCCCACACGATCAGGAAATATCCCGAGAATTGCATCTGGCGGATGATTGCGATCTCGCGCGCCAGGCGCTGCTCGTAATCGCCGATCGGGTGCTTGACGCGGCCCTGCCGCCCGGATTCCCGGATCATGCCCAGACGCTGCGCGAATCCTTGGCGCGCGACATGCTCGAAGTAGCTGTCGAGCGTGAACCCAGGGGGAACCTCGAAATGCGGGAACGGGTCGCGGATTTTCTCCAGCTTGAGGTTGCAGCGGGCGGCGATGTCCAGCGTGCGGCGCAGCACTTCCGGCGTGTCGCCGAACATCTGCAGCATCTCGTCGTAGTTCTTAACGTAGAAATGCCGTGTCTGGAATTTCAGCCGGTTGGTGTCCTGAATGTACTTGCCGGTCTGGATGCAGACCATGACATCCTGCGCGTGCCAGTCGTCCTCGCAGAGGTAATGACTGTCGTTGGTAGCGACCAGCGGCAGGTCCAGCTCGCGCGAGAGTTTGTGCAGCGCGGGATTGATAGTTTGTTCCTGCTCGAGGCCCTGGTTCTGGATTTCGACGTAAAAATTCTGCTTACCGAAGATGTCGGCGAACTGCCCCGCGGCTTTTTTCGCGGCGTCGTACTTGCCTTCCATCAGGCGCTCGGCGACCTCGCCCTTCAGGCACCCCGACAATCCGATCAGCCCGCGCGTGTGTTCGGCCAGAAACCGTTTCGAGATGCGCGGCTTGTAATAAAAGCCGTGCAGCGAAGCCTCGCTGGTGATCTTTACCAGGTTGCGGTATCCCTCCTCGTTCTCGGCCAACACGAGCAGATGGTTGTAAGTGTCGCCGTCGGGCGGGGTGCGCTCGATGTTGTGGTCGTCCTTGGTGCAGACGTAGAGCTCGCAGCCGATGATCGGCTTGACGCCCGCCTTGGTCGCGGCGTTGAAAAAATTGAACGCGCCGAAGATGTTGCCGTGGTCGGTCATGGCCACGGCAGGCATGCCGAGCTGCTGGACGCGCGTAACCAGCTTGTCTATGTCGCAGGCGCCATCGAGCAGGGAGTAATCGGTGTGCAGGTGGAGATGAACAAATTCACACATGGGCATACTTCAATTCTATGGGCCTGAACTTTATGTTGGGAAGCACATCCTGGGTGTGGAAAACGATTCGACTGTGGATTTCAGCGCCGACTCACAACCGAGGACTCAGATAATTTCGTCTTCTTCCTATTGCCTTTTTTCGATTTCTTCACCGGCGCACCCGTCGCTTTCGCCGACTCGTCCTCCGGCTTGGAGGCCACGGCGGGTTTCGCCGGTCTGGCGGACGGCTTCCCAAAATCAGAAATCGTTGTCGCTTAGGAACCTGCGGTAAGAACAAATTCCGTCGGCACTAGCGATGTCGCAAGTCCCAGGACTGCAAAAGCCGACCCATCCCCACGCCGACGGACCTTTTGCGTAGGACACTTCGCCAGGATCCGTAGAATCATCACATGTTCTTCAGCGACATAGTTTTCGGATCGTCGAATCTCACGACCTTTCGCGCCTGCGGCTCGATCGACGAAAGCACTGAGACTGCAAACTGCCCATTTTCTGCGGCTCCATGCAACTCAATCGCAATCGATCCGCTAAATGTTGCATCCTTCAATTCGTACTGCCCGCCCGAATACAACAGTGTCACATTCTTGAAAGAGCAGCTCGTACACTTCAGGCCATCCAGAACGAGAATCTTATTCTCGAACGTTACTTCGACTTGCCCCCTTGGAGGTGGCGTGACAACACAACTCTCCGTTGTGATCGGCTGCTGTTGAGCGAACGTTACAATGGCCCCAGCGAGAGCGGCACAAGTAAGAAATCTACGCATATCTTTATCCTCCTGAGCACACTCGACAATTAGTGCTCCTGAAGTGTAATTCGCGAGGTCCTACTCACTCTCCTTTAAAAGCATTTTCGGGCGTGGGCAGCGAGAGTGTCCCGCTTTTAGTTGGAGGTTGAAGAGCGGCGCTCGGGATCATGTTACGCGACCTCCTGCTTAGTCGCAGCTTTTTCTGTTTCTCCTCTTCCTAGGATTGCTCTCAGTTGCCAGATGTCCTTCCAG